>JAUNIW010000001.1 GCA_030523245.1 Pseudomonadota bacterium | reverse complement strand
TTCATATTTTTTTATCTTTTTTTCCTTAATCTCCATAACTTCCTGTTTTTACAATGTTATCAACAATATTCACAATATCAGAAAAAAAGAAACAATACTATATATATTTTAGGGCAGATCGAGCCAAAATCATCTATACTTTAGGATAATATACTGGATTTATTAAATATTTTTATAACTAGCCGGCGATTCGTAAGACTACCGGCTCCCTAAATATTTACCGAATCAAAACAGATATTAAGTTCCGCCGGCTTCTGGCTCATTATTTCCGATACCTCACATCTATTGATATTATTGTACCATTTATAAAAAGTCATTGACTAAAAAATTCTCCTCTTTTATTCTTGTATGCGTTGATTTTACTTGATTAAATCATAATGTTATATATTATAGATGTGTAATTTAATTTTTTTGGAGGTATAAATACTTTATAATGAGTGATGCTCAAATGAATGATGAAGGGCCGAATATAAACGAAAATATTAAAGCCAAACAAGTCCGTCTTATTGATGCTAATAATGAAAATCGCGGTGTTGTTTCGATTCGGGAAGCTTTGGCTCTGGCAGAAGAAGAAGGGCTGGATTTAATTGAAATTTCACCGCAGGCAACACCACCTGTTTGTAAAATCTTGGACTTCGGAAAATACAGATACGAACAGCAAAAACGAAAAAACGAAGCAAAGAAAAATCAAAAAGTTGTGGAAATTAAAGAGCTTAAATTGCGCCCGATGATTGAAACACACGATTATGAAGTAAAAGTTAAGCAAGCTAAAAAATTTTTGGAACAGGGAAATAAAGTTAAATTTACAATGCGTTTCAAAGGACGTGAGCTGAGCGCTAATGATATGGGCAAAAAAATCCTGTCCCAGCTGCTGGATGATTTGGACGGTGTCTGCAAAGTCGATTCGGAAATGAAACTGGAAGGCAGACAGATGACCATGATTGTTGCGCCGGCAAAATAAAGCGAATCGTGATCTTATAAAGCCCCGCAACTGCGAGGCTTTAATTTTTATTTTAACTGAAAATTTTGAATTTTAATATGTTAGACTTGAAAATGTTGAATCTGAATATGCTTTTTATCACTTTGGTTATTTTGTTTTTATCTGCCGTTGTATTGTTTGTCTGGGCTTATACCATTGAACCCAACCTGATAGAGGTAAAACATTATAAGTTAAAAGACGAAAAACTCGCCGGTCTGCGAATCGTCTTTGCCAGTGATTTTCATATCGCTAAACAAGATTTGCACCGGTTTCAAAAAATCATCAGAACCATACAAAGTCAAAATCCTGACATTATTCTTTTGGGAGGTGATTTTATCAAAGGACATAAAGAACAAAACAGCATGTCTCCGGAACGAATCGCGGCAAAACTCAGAAAGCTGAAAGCTCCTTACGGAATTTTTGCCGTTTTGGGAAATCATGACTGGTATATCGGCGGCCGAAAAATGAAACATGCCTTACAGGCCGCTGGAATTTTAGTTTTGGAAAATGATAATGAAGTTATCCGACACAACGGACAGATATTTACCATAGCCGGCGTTGCCGATAAAAATACCTGTGTACCGGATTTGGCTCTGGCACTGAATAATACGCCGCAACCACGAATCCTTCTGACACATTCGCCGGATGTTTTTCCGGATATAGCCGAACCGGTTAATCTCGTTCTGGCCGGTCACACACATGGCGGACAAATCAAACTGCCGTTTTTCGGTGCTTTGCTTGTTCCGTCCGAACATGGACGACGTTATGCCGAAGGTTTGATTGAAGAAAACGGAATCAAAATGATTGTATCCAAAGGCCTCGGAACCAGTCTGATGCCCCTGCGTTTCAACTGCAGGCCGGAAATTCTGGTTATAGAATTTGAGTAGAAAAGAATCTTTATATATACCCATAAAAAAACGGCATCTTATAGAAATAAGAGCCGTTTTTTGTTTAGTCTTTGAGAATATCACAGTATTCACAATGGTGGACAGCTTCATGAAGGGAAAATTTATCCCCATATGAAAAGAGAATCTTTTCCGAATTGTCCGCCAAATTTTTTTCTACCACTTTGCGAGCCCATATCCGGGGATGATTTTCATCCAGTCGGCCGATTAAGACATATTCTATGTTCTTCTCCCTTTTCAACGGAAGCCTTATTTCTTGCGTCTCCTTAAAGGAATAGGCATCTTCCGAACAAGAAAAAATGCAATCACTGCCAACCAAAGCACCCCAAAAGCGTCCCCCTTCTTTTACAGCATAACAAGAACCGATTAACGAACCGTCTTTATTATATAAGCCATAAGCCTTGATTTGTTTCAAATCCAGGGAGATCGGTTTGTATGTGACCAGTGCAACAGCGCAACATACCCCTTCCATAATATCATAGGGATATACGACCCGGCTGCCGACCTTCAGATGTTGGATTACACTCTCCAGATTGGACAACACTTCGTCTTTTTTGAAAAACTTTTGGTAAATTCTTTTAAAATAACTCATATAAAAATATTTTAAATTAATAATTATTTATCTGCTTTTATTTATACTCTGATAGAGATTTTTGTCAAGATTTAAAAAGATTGTAAATCCGGATTTCTCGGTTACAAAATTAGCATACTTACTCATGATACAAGATTTTTTCTTAAAGGCAGCAGGACTTTCGGATATATATTTGTCCTTAAAAAACGTCCGTTTTTATTTCTCACGTCTTTTATAAAGTTTAACAATTATTTGTCTAATTGTCAATATTTTATTTCATATTATTTCAATACATTATAATAAGGTTTCGTTTTTCCTTTGTCTATAAATAATTGTTTTTTTGTGTCCGTTTTAAACGGACGTTTTTTTAGGACAAAATAAATCAGGAGAAAAGACATGAAAAAAATGAATAAGAGAGAGCTGCTAGATATGGCTGAGCAGGAAATGCAAGAGAATGAAAATATTTATGAAGATAAACATTCTCCAAAGAGTTCCAACGAATCCTTTTCCATTGATAATATTGAAAAAGGCGTATCCGGCTATACTTATAGCGGCGAAGAATTAGAAAAAGGAATGTCTTATTCTGACAAAATGCTTGATATTAACGAACTAATGGAAGAAGGCGTTGTTTTACGCGGCGAAAAAATTGACCTTGCTAACTATCCTAATGTTGTCGTTGTTCAGGCCGCATCCCAAGAACAATTTGATATGTTGACTCCAGAATCTAAAGCGCAGATTGCCTCTGTACATTTGAGCAATGACACTCCTGTCGGCTGGAATGGTAATTATGACTTTCATAATTTCCAAAAAATGGATGAGCGTCTTGATTTTACAGACTTTCCAAACCTTAAAAGCGTAAAAACACATTTTTATGTCAATGACTCTCTTGAGAAAATTTATCTGCCGGAAAGCGTTGAAGATATGCTCATTAAACATTCACAAATGTCTTACTTAAAAGAAATTGATAATATCGAACAATTAGATGAAATCTTCGTTACACGCTCAAGTGTTGAAAACCTGCCTGACCATAAATGTGTCCTGACGGATGAGCGTTATAGTGAAGAAAGGCAACGTCTGGAAAATATATTGGCTAAAGAATCCGTTTCTCTGCAGGAAATACTTGATAATGATTTTCATACATCTTCTGTTTCCAATACTCTTATCTACACCCCTTTATCAGCGGAAAAGACAAAACTCTTACTTGATGCTTGCCCAAACATCCCGACAAGAGCTATAAATTCAGCTTTGATATACCAAACCAAATCAGCAGAAAAAGCGAAACTTTTGATTGAAGCCGGTGCCAATGTTAATGCCGAAAATACCAACGGTCTAATGGTAACACAAAGCTTGTCCCGTTCTTTATCTCCTGCCGATTTTAAAGAAGTGCAATCGTTTATTACGCAGATGGAAAAAAATAAGCTTGAGCAAGAGCAGCATAAAATGAATGTTC
Organism: Pseudomonadota bacterium; assembly: GCA_030523245.1. Classification (GTDB taxonomy): domain Bacteria; phylum Pseudomonadota; class Alphaproteobacteria; order RF32; family CAG-239; genus RUG410. The sequence goes on along the minus strand of JAUNIW010000001.1, from coordinate 101,596 downwards.
AAAAAATACAGCAGCTGCGTGAAAGGTTACACACTACAGAAAAAGAAACAGCTGAACCGGAAAAAACAGTTTCGGAAAAAGAACAGCCTTCTGTTTCTAAACCTCGGCAGAATTCTTTTATTGATAGTAAACGTAAAGATTACTGAAAAATAAATCCTCTAATAGAAATTCACCGGTTTACCGGAGGATTTCAGCAAAGCATTTATTAAAAAACCCACCGGCCTCCCTGCCGGCGGGTTTCTGATTATGAAAAAGGCCGCCTGTAACGACGACCTTTTTTTGTAGAAAATATGAAGTTATTTCTCCAAATCTTCTCCGTTTTCCTGATTAACACGTTTTGCCGACAACTTAATTTTGCCGCGGTTGTCTGCACCCATGCACTTAACCCAGATTGTATCGCCTTCTTTATAAAAATCTGATACAGAGGCAATACGTTCATTTTTGATTTCAGAAATATGAACCAAACCTTCTGTTTGTCCCAAGAAACGAACAAACGCGCCAAAATCCATAATCTTGGTAATTACGCCCTTATATATTTTTCCTTCTTCCGGAACAGCTATGATACCGTTGATAATTTCAATTGCAGCTTCACAATTTTCATTGTTGCTGGAGGCAATCGTTACAACACCATCATCCGTAATATCAATTTTGGTATTGGTTTTTTCGATAATCTCACGAATAACCTTACCACCCGTACCGATAACTTCACGAATTTTATCTACCGGAATCTTCATAGAGAAAATGCGCGGTGCTTTTGGTGAAACCTGCGGACGCGGTTCGGCAATAGCCTTGGCCATTTCACCCAAAATGTGGAGACGGCCTTCATGGGCCTGAGCCAGTGCATTTTTCATAATATCTTTGGTAATGGACGTGATTTTAATATCCATTTGCAATGCTGTTACGCCGTCTTTTGTACCGGCAACTTTGAAGTCCATATCCCCGAGATGATCTTCATCACCCAGAATATCCGTCAAAATAGCTACACGGCCATCCTCTTCTTTAATTAAGCCCATGGCAATACCGGCAACAGGCTTTTTCATCGGAACACCGGCATCCATCAAAGACAAGCAGGTACCGCAGACCGTTGCCATTGATGATGAACCGTTGGATTCCATAATATCGGAAACGACACGCAGCGTATACGGGAAAGTATCCTTGTCTTTCGGCAACATCGGATGAATAGCGCGCCATGCCAATTTACCATGGCCGATTTCACGACGTCCGGGCGTTCCCAGACGACCACACTCACCAACAGAAAACGGCGGGAAATTATAAAATAACATAAAGTCCTGATCATATTCGGCCAGCAAACCGTCAACCAACTGAGCGTCATCCGGTGTACCTAATGTTGTTGCAACCATAGCCTGCGTTTCACCGCGCGTAAACAAGGCTGAACCGTGTGCTTCCGGCAGCAGTCCGACTTCACACTGAATAGGACGAACCGTTTTGGTATCGCGGCCGTCAATACGATGACCGGTGGACAGAACTTTTTCACGCATTGTGTGGTGCATTACATTTTCAATGGCATCGGCAACATATGCGTTTTCGATTTCGTTTTCGGCATCTATTGAAGCCTTTACTTCTTCACCCAGCTGTCCTAAAACAGTTCCGCGTTCCAATTTATCCGTAATAGAAAAAGCAGCCTGATAACGTTCGCCGTATTCTTTCATAATACGTTCGCTCAAAGCATCATATTCCGGCGGAAAAGCAGGAACGGCCCATTTTTCTTTACCGGCTTCGGCTGCCAGTTCTTTAATCATGGCAATAACCGGCTGGAAATTTTCAAAACCAAACATTACGGCTCCGAGCATTGTCTCTTCTGACAATTCGTTTGCTTCCGATTCAACCATCAGAACGCCTTCTTCAGTACCGGCAACCGTCAGTTCCAATTCCGAAGTTTTTTGTTCTTCGATAGACGGATTCAACAGATAGGCACCATCCTTGTAACCGACTTTAGCCGCACCGATAGGCCCCATAAACGGAATACCCGACACAGCCAAAGCAGCCGAAGCGGCAACCATGGCTACAACATCCGAATCATTTTTCTGGTCATGAGATACAACCGTACAAATAATTTGAACTTCATTTTTGAAAGCATCCGGAAACAGAGGACGAATCGGGCGGTCAATCAAACGGGAAATCAAAATTTCGCGTTCGGACGGCTTACCTTCTCTTTTATTAAATCCCCCCGGAATTTTACCGGTTGCATAATATTTTTCCTGATAATTTACCGTTAAAGGAAAGAAATCCTGATCGGCCTTTACCTCTTTGGCAGCCACAACTGTTGCGACAACTTTTGTATCACCATAGGTTGCTACGACGGCTCCTGTTGCCTGTCTGGCTATTTTGCCCGTTTCTAACTCTAACTTACGGCCGCCCCACTCCATCTCTTTGCGGCATATCTTAAAATCGATCATATATTTCTTCCTTTCTCTTCTCTCTATATCATCATCTTTTTAAAACCTCACCTGTCCAGAAACAGGATTTTTTAAGGGGCCGCAGATTCTCCTGCAGCCCCCTTTGCCTGATTTTACTTACGCAAATCAAGCTTTTTAATGATATTCTGGTATCTTTCTTCACTTGTTTTTTTCAAGTGATCCAGCAAGTGACGACGACGGCTGACCATCTTCATCAAACCCAAACGGGAATGCAAATCTTTGGTATGAACGTTGAAATGCTCAATCAAAGCATTGATACGATAAGTCCAAATTGCAATCTGAACTTCCGGAGAACCGGTATCATCAGCTGACGTGCCATATTTGGCAACAATTTCTTTTTTTACTTCACTTGTAATCGACATCTTAATCTTTCCTTATTTTTCTAAGTTAAACACGCGAATCGGAGAAATTTTTCTTTCTTCAATCCGTACTAACGCAATCAAACAATCATTGAAAAAAGCTGCTGCACATTCAGATACCGTGGTATCGTAATTTTTAGGCGAAACACTTTGTCCCATGCTTAATTTTCTTGCATCTTCTTCCGAAACAACAATCTCCGCGATGCCGCGCAGAGACGTTTCTATCGGCAGAAGCAGCTTACGCCGATTTTCTACATACTCCATTTTTTCTAAATTTTCCAGTAAAATCGTATTATTCACGGAAAAAATTCCGCATTTTGTGCGTCTTAGCATGGTCAGATGTCCCAATGTCCCCAAAAACATTGCCAAATCTTTCCCCAGAGTACGGACATAAGTGCCTTTGGAGCATTCAACCCGAAATTTGGCCGAATCGGGGTATTCCGCCAAAAGTTCCAAAGCAAAAATTTCCACCTCCCGCGGCTGCATGGTTACGTTTTCACCGCGGCGTGCCAGCTTATAAGCCGGCTGTCCGTTGATTTTTATAGCCGAATATACCGGCGGAATTTGTGTAATTCTGCCCAGAAAATGCGGAATAGCCGCCATAATCTCACTATGCTCCGGTTTTTTTTCACAACGGGCAATCACTTCGCTGTCCGTATCATCGGTTGCAGTCTGCTCGCCCCATTTGACCAGAAATTCATACTCTTTACGGCCGTCCGTTACAAACGGAACCAGTTTTGTCGCCTCGCCAAACGCTATCGGCAGCACACCTGTCGCAAACGGATCCAGCGTACCGGTATGGCCGTTTTTGTTGGCATGCATCAGCCAGCGCGTCTTTCCCACGACTTCCGTTGACCCCATACCGCGGGGTTTATCTATAATCAGCCAGCCGTTCACATTGTCTGCTTTTGTATGCTTCATTTGACCATATCCAAAAATTCGTTTTCCGTTAAAATCCTGACGCCCAGTTCCTGAGCCTTTTTAGCCTTTGAACCGGCATCTTCTCCCATAACCACGTAATCCGTATGACCGGATACCGAACCGGCAACCTTGCTGCCGCATTTTTGCGCCAGCGCTTTTGCTTCAGCACGCGTCAAACCGGCTAACGTTCCGGTAAAGACAACCGTCTTGCCGTTAAGCGGCGAAGTTGTAACCGTTTCTGTTTCATAATCTTCAACTGTTACATAATTCAAAAGTTCGGAGATTGTTTCCTGATTATGCGTTTCGCAAAAAAACTCGACAATATCCGTCCCCATAGAAGCACCGATACCGTCTATTGATACCAGTTTTTCCGTGTCCCGATTTTCCATTTTATGCTGTAATTCGGCAAAACTGCCATAATTCCGAGCCAGCAGCAAAGCCGTCGCCGCGCCGACCTGAGGCACCCCCAAGGCATAAATAAACCGTGGCAAAGAAATTGTCCGCCGGCTGTTAATCGCCGCAAACAAATTCTTTACGGATAAAGTTCCCCAGCCCGAACGCTTCTCCAGCCGCAAAGCTTTTTCGTTTTGCGCAAATAAATCATCCGACGGCAGGTTGTTTCTTTCTTCCAGCGTGAAAATATCGGCCGGACTACGCAAAAAGCCATTATCAAAAAAATCTTCAATAACTTTATCCCCCAGACCGACAATATCAAACGCTTCTTTTGAAACAAAATGTTTCAGACGTTCCTTGGCCTGAGCCGGACAGGTCAAACCGCCGGTACACCGCCGGACAGCTTCATTTTCTTCCCGAATGGCATGCGCCCCGCATTCCGGACATATTGTCGGGAAAACAAACGGCTGAGAATCGGCCGGACGCTTATCCAGAAGAACCTCAACAACCTGCGGAATAACATCTCCCGCACGCTGAATAACCACCATATCACCAATCCGGAAATCTTTGCGTTTGATTTCATCCTCATTGTGCAGAGTGGCATGAGAAACCAAAACACCGCCGACATTGACCGGTTCCAAATCGGCCACCGGCGTTAAAGCGCCTGTCCGTCCTACCTGAATCCGAATATTATTGATACGTGTTATAGCCTGCTCGGCCGGAAATTTATGAGCAATTGCCCAGCGCGGTGTTCGTGTCAAAAACCCCAGACGTTCTTGTAATTCTATTGAATTTACCTTATAAACCAAACCGTCAATATCATAAGGCAAATCGGCCCGAATCTCCATGATACGGGCAAAATTTTCTTCCATTTCCCGAATAGAATTGCAAATCTTGTTATTCGGATTTATCGGAAATCCCCATTCCTGCAATTTTTCAAAAAACTCGGCCTGTGTCCGCCATTTGCGTTCGGAAACCTCCCCCCATGTATAAGCCCAGATACTTAATTTCCGCTCTGCCGTTATTTTAGGATTCAGCTGACGAAGGGAACCGGCTGCCGCATTACGCGGATTGGCAAAAATCTTCTTCTTTTCTAACGCATTTTTCTCGTTCAGAGCCAGAAAATCCTTTTTTGCCATATAAACTTCACCACGGACTTCCAACACTTCAGGAACATCTGCCGGCAGTTGCAGAGGCAGCTGGCGAATCGTTTTCAGATTCTCGGTAATATCTTCACCGACAACGCCGTCACCGCGTGTTGCTCCCGAAACAAAACGACCGTGTTCATAGCGGGCGGCAAAAGACAAACCGTCTATTTTCAGCTCTGCCATAAACGGGATATTTTCTGCCGTGTTTAGAAAACGTTTGACACCCTGCACAAAATCTTCCACTTCTTCAATTGAAAAAACATCGGCCAGCGACAACATCGGAAAACGATGTTCAATTTTTTTAAACTTACTCTGTACAGCTGCGCCCACCCGCTTTGACGGGCTGTCTGTCCGCACCAAATCGGGAAACATTTTTTCAATTTCCGCATTACGGTGTTTCAGTTTATCATATTCGGCATCACTCAGATACGGTTCGTCATTTTGATAATAGGCATTATCCGAACGGGAAATTTCCGCTGCCAGATAAGCCAGTTCGGCCGCAGCTTCATCACGGGTTAATTCTGCAGGTTTTTTCATTTTTTCTCCTTTGCCTTTAATATAAAGCACAGAGCTGCAATGTCAATTTTTACACAGACTTATAAAGAAAAAAAGCGGCTTATGCCGCTTCTTTCAGACATTGAACAAAAAGTTCATCAAATCGCCGTCCTGCACGACATATTCTTTGCCTTCCGAGCGCATTTTTCCGGCATCCTTACAGGCCTGTTCGCCGCCAAACCGGACATAATCATCATAAGAAATCGTTTCGGCACGAATAAAACCACGTTCAAAATCCGTGTGAATAATACCGGCACACTGTGGTGCCTTCATTCCTTTAACAAAAGTCCAAGCCCGCACTTCTTTCGGTCCTGCCGTAAAATAGGTCTGTAAACCCAACAGGTTATAACCCGCACGGATAATTTTGGAAAGTCCTGTTTCTTCCAATCCCAAAGCACTCAGAAATTCCTGCTTTTCAGCCTCTGATTCCAACTGCGCCACTTCCGCTTCAATTTCAGCCGAAATAATAACGGCTTCGGCCCCCTCGGCTGCCGCCATTTTTTGCACGGCTTCCGAAAACCGGTTGCCTGACGCGGCCGAATCTTCATCAACATTACAAACATAAAGCACCGGTTTGGAAGTCAGCAGCTGCAGCATTTTATAACATTTGACAGCCTCTTTATCCTTGGCATCAGGTGCCGCAGAACGTGCCGGTTTTCCGGCTTGTAAAGCAGCAATAACCGGCTCCATGACACGAACATTCAGCGCGGCGTCCTTATCACCGGCCGTCGCTTTTTTGCGCAGCTGTTCAATACGTTTTTGTAACGAATCCAAATCGGCAATCATCAATTCCGTTTTAACAATATCGGCATCACGAACCGGATCAACTGAACCTTCTACGTGCGTAATATTTTCATTTTCAAAACAACGCAGCACATGAATAACGGCATCCGTTTCACGAATATTTGCCAAGAACTGATTTCCCAGACCTTCTCCTTTGGAAGCTCCTTTAACCAGACCGGCAATATCCACAAACTCAAGCTGGGTCGGCACGACATTTTTCGGCTTAACCATTTCCACAAGCTTATCCAGACGTTTATCCGGAACAGCAACACGACCGGTATTCGGTTCAATCGTACAAAACGGAAAATTTGCGGCCTGAGCGGCAATTGTTTGCGTTAACGCATTAAAAAGTGTAGATTTACCGACATTCGGCAAACCGACAATTCCACAATTAAATCCCATATTCAAACTCCTGACGGGCTGTTTTAAAAAGTTATTTTGTTATAGACAATTCATTCGGGCTTTGCAAGCAATATTTTGTTTGCGGGAATTCGGTAAACAACTGTTCTACTCGTTTTTTGCAGATTCTTTAAAAGTCAGGATTTTCCCGTCTGCGGTCGTTAAAGACAAAACGTCACCATCCAGTTTATAGGTGTCGACCTTTTCCAAATCTTCAAAATAATGACGCTCGGCTTCCATTAACTCCATCGGTCCCATCATCATTGTCGAACCCCCGCCGCTGAAAGAAATATTTTGTTCGGAAACCGTATAGCGGCCAAAATAATTATTAACGGCCTGACCGTAATACTGATTGCCGTCCGGCGCAAATTCCAAAGTGATTTCCGCACCGTTTTCGGCATTTTGCAACACATAATTTTTGCCGGACAAATTATCCTGACTGCCGGAATAACCACAGCTGCTTAAAAAGCATAATCCGGCTAAAGCGCTCAAAATTTTTTTCATTCCCTTCTCCTTTTTTTGAAAAATAAATCCCCACTCCAAAGGGCGGGGACTAAAATATAAGTTTTCCTTAAAAACTAGAAACCTTCGGTGTCTAAGCGTTTGCGCATCTGTTTGCGGGCGCGTCTGACAGCTTCTGCTTTGCGACGAGCTTTCTTTTCAGAATTCTTTTCATGGCAACGGCGCAGTTTCATTTCGCGGAAATCACCTTCTCTCTGCATTTTCTTTTTCAAGATTTTCAAAGACTGGTTTACATCGTTTCCGATAACTGTTACTTGTACCACTTAAATCACCTCTTTTCTACGTTTTATCTGGAGTTAAACATCAAATTGCGTTTTATTTAACACAATGTTTTTTATTTTTCAAGCAAAAAGTTACCTGTATCAGGCAATAATATTCGGACTAATGGAATTTTCGACTTTGCTTATCTTCCGAGCCAGCCCGTTTTTTTGTGCGCTCAACTGTTTTGCCCTGAAAAAATCAATCGTCTTACCTTGTTTCAACAAACGCGTTATATCCGTATTGACATGACGCTGTTCCAGTTTTAACTCGCAAAGAAGCAGCTGAAGTTTGGCTGCTTTATCATTTCCAATCATCCGTAAAACAATCCTTTCGATAATTTTTTATTTAACAAAATCCATTTTTTAGTGGAAATTTAATTTCAAAGTTGTAAAGAGTATACATTATTTTTTGATTGATTGCAATAATTTAATCGGAGTTTTTTTAAGAATGAGTAATATCAAAAAAATCGGAATCCTTACCAGCGGCGGCGACTGTGCCGGCCTTAATGCCGTTATTATGTCTGTTGTTAATGCCGCCAGTCAGCAAGGGTGGGAAATTTATGGTATCCATGACGGAACGGACGGCTTAACCAATCGCCCGCTTTCTTATGAAATTTTGACAGAAAGCAATTTCAGTTGTTCGCCGTGGCCGAGACTGGCCGGTTCTTATCTGGGGTCGCTCAATACCGGCGTAAAAGAATCTCAGGAAGTTTTGGCAAAACGTTTCGGCGAAGGCGTACGGGAACTTGGTCTGGATGCTGTTCTGGTTGTCGGCGGCGACGGCAGCATGAATATTGTCAGCACCTATTGCAAAATGGCCGGTGTCAAAATGATCGGCATTCCGAAAACTATTGATAATGATACACCGCTGACGGAATTCTCTGTCGGTTTCAACACCGCCTGCCAAATCTGCACCAATGCTCTGGATGATTTGGTAACAACTGCCCGTTCGCATCACCGCGCCCTGATTCTGGAAGTTATGGGACGAGATGCCGGACATCTGGCCATGCATTCTGCCATTGCCGGCTTTGCCGACATTTGTCTGGTTCCGGAAATTCCTTATACCCTGCAGGGAATAATCAATAAACTCGAAGCGGTCAAAAAGAGCGGCCGGACCAGTGCGCTGATTGTTGTTTCCGAAGGTGTTAAAACCGAAAAAGGCGAAGCTGTTACAAGTTCGGTTAATCTGGTCGGCGAAAAAATCAACGGCGGTATCGGTGATTACCTGAGTAATCTTATCAATGCTAATTACAAAGGTTTTCAAACCCGTGTAACAAAACTGGGACATGTTCAGCGTTCGGGAAATCCGACATCTTTTGACAGAGGACTGGCTGTTGTTTTGGGAGCCGAAGCTGTCCGCCTGCTGACGGAAGGACACACCGACCGCATGGTTGCACTCAGCAAAGGAAAAGTAACCTCTTTCAGTCTGGAAGAAGTGGTTGCTGCCGGTACAACGGGATTAGATGCTAACAGCGAATATGTTAAAGCAGCCCGTGCTATCGGTATGTATGTCGGCGAATTTTAAGCCTCTTCACCCATTAAAAAAAGGAACTGTTTTTACAGTTCCTTTTTTTAATTAGTCTTACTCGTCCTGATGGAAATAGTAATAGGCCTCATCAAACAGATACCTGCTGCCGCCGATTAAGAATAAGACCATAATTAACATAATAAAATAAATCACGGTGTTTAATAATATATCAATGCCAAAACCGAGTTGTTGCGGCACTGCCGTGAGCCCCATGCTGAATAACATACAGATGTGAGCCAGCCCCAACGGAATACTAAATACTCCCGTCAGAATAAACACCAACCAAAGATTCAGTTGTTTATGAAACCATTTTTTCCAAATCAGCAGGCTGAAAAGTGATCCCATAAATAACACATCTGCCCAACAGGTCTTGCCACTGGCCGTCAGTACAAGCAGAATCGACCAAAACAAGAGTCCGATAAATCCGCGGACTGTTTCCGTACATTTGTATTCCATAAAAATAAAAGTTAATAGTTAGATTTGTTTTCAGTATAGAATATTTATAAATTTTGTCAACATATTTTACCCGTAAAAACATCGTCCGGCAAACACCTCGGTTTTCCGATATTTTCTCATTTTATTGATTGACAAAAATAAATTTCCGGAATATATTTATTATAGTTTTTTATTATTAGCCACCATTTATTATTAACTTAAATTTTATCCTATGAACTTTTTGGACAAACTCAAATGTTTCGGCGGAGCCTGTTCAGCCTTTGCTCTTGTCTCGATGTTTATTGCTTGGTTATCCACCGAGCTGCCATCACAGTCTTACATTTATGTACCGGTCGCTGCTTTGACAGCTATTCTCCTGATTACCTGCATCGTCAGCAACAAAGGAGAGTTGAAGCACTTTCTGGTTGGTTTTTTGGTTCCTTTAGTTTTTGCATCATTTCTTGGTGTAGGGGTTTTATGGGTTTTCGGCAGATGCGCCCTCGGTTTCTTTGATGCCGCGTCTTCTGCTGTTATCATAGCCGTTATATGCGGAGCCCTTTTTCTCGGTATGACAGCTATTTGTTTTGGTTTTGTACTGGTTATTCCGGATTTTATTCTGGAATTACTCTGTAAGCATAATAAAGGCAATATGTCAAAATTGTGTTTCAGCTATTTGGGAACAATCTCGACCATGCTCTTTTGCATGTTTGTTCTGGGTACAGCCTTATACGCTATTATTCTGATGATAAAATAAATAAAAAAAACTCCAATATTTTCGATATTGGAGTTTTTTTAATCTTGTCCGACGATTAAGCTTCGGCTTTTTTAGCTGCAATTGTTCTTTTAATTCTTTTAGCTTCTTCCGTCAGTTTTGTATTGGATGTTTTTTCCAAATAAGAATCCAAACCACCGTTATGTTCAATAGAACGCAGGGTTTTAGAACAAATTTTCAATTTAAATACTTTGTTCAAAGCTTCACTGAACAAAGAAACAACTTGCAAATTAGGCAGGAAACGACGGCGATTTTTGTTATTTGCATGGCTGACATTGTTGCCGCTCATGACGCCTGTGCCCAAAATATCACATTTTTTAGCCATTTTTAAATCCTCAAAATTAAAATTCAACATATTTGTTGCTTGTTAATACATTCATTTGATTGACAAGTCAAGTAAAATTATGTAGAAAAATGAAAAAAGTAAACGAATCGGATATTGTACCCGTAGCTCAATTGGATAGAGTGTCGGCCTCCGACGCCGAAGGTTGCGAGTTCGAGCCTCGCCGGGTACGCCATACTTTATTGATTCAACGAATCGAGATTCAACAGAGTTAATCAAAAAAATCCTGCAACAAATTAGTTGCAGGATTTTTTATCAGTTGTTTAGCAACTAGAAATCCCCCTGTTTACTGGGGAATTTCAGCAAAGCATATATTAAAATTTATATTTAGCGTTAATCAAACCGGCATGGTCTTGATAATCTTTACGGAATTTACCCTCATAACCAAGAGAAAGTTCAACATTATCATTAACTTCAGCCGTTACGGCGGCACCAAATTCAACACCGAAACGGTCAAGCGCCTCGCCGTTGACTTGATATGTCGAACCGTTAGCCAGAGTTACAACCGAGTTAACGCTGTCATTTTCTAAGTCGTACGTAGCGGCAACACGAACTTCCGGTTTGACGAGCATTCCGTTATTAAGCGCATAATCCTTGCTGACCTTAGCCCCGATAACACCGGTTAAGACATCGCTGTCATTACCGGAAACGCGCTGGTCGGCAGAGTCTTTATAGCTGTCCTGCTTGATGTGAACATAGCGCAAACCGGCTTCCGGTGTAATGCCAAAGCCGTTGAACTGCATTTCATATCCGGTCATTGCCTGCAACCCGAAAGTTTCAACGTCATAATCAGCTTTAACACCAACACCGGCAACGTTTTTGCTTTCTTCATAATCAGACCAGCCGTATGTTGCAATACCGTTGACATACCAGTTTGAGGGTTTGTATTCACCGTAAACAATCGCGGTGTGCGTATCAACATCGGTATCACGCATAAAACCGTCTATATCGGTTTGGCTGTAAGCATAACCGATACCGGCTTTGGATGCACGGCCGAGGTATTTTTCAATACCGAACGCAGCGCCGTAAGTATCAGCGTCAAAGCCTTTGGCTTTTGAAGTATCGTCAAGTTTAGATTTGTTAAACAATCCTTGAACCCACACGGTCGCGCGTTTAAACGGATTGTCGCCCGAAGATATACCTTGCGAGGCAGAGGCAACCGAACCGCCGGTCAAACGTGTACCAACTGCGCCAAACACTTGGTTAGCCGTTTCTGTTGAGGTCTGTTGAATAGCCGGTGCAACTTCCGGCGCAACCGCTGTCAGAGCTTCAACGTATGCTTTCTTGTCTTTAATATTTGTGCTGTTGGAAAGTTCTGCCAAACGTTCTGCAACAGCAATAGTTGTTACATTATTTGTTTGGGAAGTATCAACATTATCCCAAGCTTCAGCCGTTGAAACATTATTTGCCGTGCCATTTGTCGATTCCACAACATCAGATGCGGATTTAACGCCTGTAACCGTATATTTACCGTCACCGGCGTCTGCAAAATCATAGCGGGCATTGTTTTTAAGGTTGGCAAATTTACCTTCAATTTCAACCCCTTCTTCATCTTCTGACTGTTCAAAAAGCTGAATATCCAAACTTTCTCCCTCTTTTAGCGCAGCGCTGTTAAAAATCATATCAAGAGTGGTGCCATTCTCGCTGATATTAACGTAATTAGCTCTGATTTTACCATGTTCTTCTGCACTGGTTGCCGTAAACTTCAAGGTCGAATTATCAGCAAAAAGCACACCTTCGCCATCAGCCTTATCGCCGGTGGAGTGAAGCGTATTTAAACCGATATCAAGAGTTGCGCCACTCTTAACTTCAACTGTTGTAATTGTATCTGTCGGCTCTTTATCAAAATTCAGCGTTCCCTTGGCAACAGTCAATTTATCAACACTGCAAAGAGTTCCTGTAATCGCTTTGCTCAAAGAATGGTCTGAATTGAAGGTCAAACTCGGCGTATCAACATTACCGTTAATAACTGCATTGGCGTTTTCAAAATTTATCAAACCGCGGTCATCGCCGTCAATATTAGCACTTAGGGCGCCGGCTAAATTGATGGTGGCATTGTCTGTAAGATTAAGCGTTCCAACACCTAAAGAGGAAATTTCAGAAACATTCTCTGCATCTCGATAACCTTTCCAAACTTCCAAAATTGCGCCATTTGCAATATTTATCTTATTTTGAACATCGGCATTATCCATCAAAAAGGTATTATTTCCTTTGTTAACATTAATTATGCCGCCTGAAAGTTTGCTCGTTCCTGCGACACGTTCTGTTTCTGAATCATTCAGAATTTTAGAACTGCCTAAATAAGAATCTTCCATATTGATAACACCACCGGTCATTTCTAGCTGCGCCTTTCCCTCTGGCAAATCATCAACCGCAGAAACAACAACAATTCCTTTTGATAAATTTAACGTACCACCGGAAATATGTAATTCTGAATCTCCTCCAAATTCGGTACCATCATTAATATTAACAACAGCATTGCCTGAAACATTGGTCACATTGCCATGAATTTCCGTCTGCGTTGCTGTTATAACACCGCCACTAATATTTAATGTTCCTTTGTGTGCTCTGATACCACCGTGTTGCTCCGGATTTGTCCCCTTAACATTAACTTCTCCGCCGCTAATAGTTACATCACCATCACTGCGAATTTTAAAATTATCAATAGTCAGCCTGCCACCAGATACTGTAATTGAATCATAATGATACGTCTTCACACCGTCATTAACTATTGCATCAGTATCTTCTCTTCCCGTTTCCGGATTTTTAACATCACCACCTGCGCCAATATTTAAATCCGTTGCATAAACATTAGCCGCAAAACTAACTGCCATTAAGGCTGTTGTAAATAAAAGTTTGTTTTTCATATGAACATCCTTTGTTAATTAGTTAAAACAAAACCCACCGTTCATCAAGAAAGGCGGGCGGATGTTCGAAAACCGTATAAAGCTAAACGGCTCGGCTTATTTGGCTGAGCCTTATTCACCGACATCCGTCCATAGACAAGAAGTCGGCACTAATGTTTAAAGTCGTGTGCACACGACTAGCTTTATAAAAGGGTTTTCGACGCCCTAAGCAGAAAATCTGCTCGGTTTTACATTATAAAGCCTTTTGAAAACAATCAAGCTAAATCATCAAAAACCCTCCGGAATTTTCATAAATAACCCGATATTCGTAAATTTATACGAGATGAAGGTATGATAAAACGGTCATGGCAACATTCTTGTTACCCCGTGTATATCTTCATGTAAGTCAGAAGGTCATGTAAAATTTAATACTTGCGAATCCGAAAAGTTACCGAAACCAGTTTTCCCAAATTCCGTATTTTTTTAACCGGCTCAGCAGAAGATATTCACATTTCTTCTGCTTCAGGCACTCTTCATCAGTCGACACAACACCTTTTATCACTAATTCATTTCCGTTACGTTCAAACATAACAACCATCAGCGGAATATCATCAAGCATCATGGCTGCAATCGTTCCGACGTTATCCGTTTTTTCCACCTTATCTTTATTCAAAAGAACCGGCTGGCATAAATAATTGTCATCTTTTTTGTTAAATGAATGGCAGATTAAAGCACGCCGGCTTTCATCATACGCCACCAAAAACATATCCGATTTATTTTCGGCAGATACCCTGCTTTTTATTCTGACTAACGTTGTTTTGCCGCCAAACAGGTTATATCCGGCCTCTTGCGCCTGCCACCGCCCTGTTATCTTGCGCGAAGATGCTTCCGTTCCTTTGAATAATTCAACACAGCCCCAGATGCCGGCAAACACAATAACACATGCAACCAGCCATAAAATATATTTTCCGACCTTTTTCATCATAATCTCCTTTTGGACAGAGATTATGGCAGCGGTTACTTAATTTTTCGTGTATATAAAAGTCCGATCGCTTATTTTTACGGACAGGAGATTATTTACGGCCGCTCACAGCGGGTTTGTTTTACCCCTTTGCGCTGACACACCATTAGCCGGTCGCTTTCGGGTAAATCATCTGCTTCGCCGAAGTTATACATATCTTCTTCAAAATCGGCGTCCCTCAACTGCACGGATGGTATCAGGCGTTCATTTTCTATAACGCGGACATGAAAATCTTTATCCTGCGCCTCGGGCAAGGTCACATAAACCGGATTATTTTTTCTTTTTTTCATAGCAACTCCTTTTTTTGATTATATATAACGCCCGCCGTCTTTTTAAAGACTTGCCAGATTGATTTTACCATGCTATGTTTTGTTATTATCTAAAGGAGTTATTATGAAATATTTTCTCTTGCTGTTGTTAGCTTTTATGATACCGGCCGGAAATGCCGGTGCAGAAGTTGTTACCGAAGACATTGATGATGCTTATGTCCAAAATATTTTAGATTCCGGCAACACCTCGGCTTTGCAAAAACTGATTGACGACGGCTTAGATGTCAATTCTCTTGACGCTCAGGGAAATACACTTCTTTTTTATCTTTTAACACATTATGCCGATTTTGAAATGGCCAAAACACTTATTCATGCCGGAGCCGATGTTAATCTGCCGTCTAACAACGGCCTGACACCGCTTCTTGTTGCCACCGCTTTGGCTCAGGAAATGCAAAAAGCTCAGCCGCATACCGGTAATTCTGATGATGCTTCGCAAACACAACAGACAACAGCCCAGACGGAACAACAACAGTTTTTGATGAAGCGTTCTCTCGAGCTGTTGAAACTTTTGCTGGATAACGGTGCCGATGTCAATCAGGAAACACCGCGCGGTACGGCTCTGATGAGCGCGGCAACAAGTGATTTAAACCTGCCGCTGATTGAAACTCTGCTGCAATCCGGTGCTAAAATCAACCAACAAGACAGATTTGGCCGGACAGCTCTCTTTTATGCAGCCGCATTCGGTTGTGACAATGTCTCGCTGCTGCTTATTAAAAACGGTGCCGATATAAGGATTACCGATATAAACGGGAAATCCTATCTGGATGTTTCCGCCGAAGATATTACCAAAACATATTAAAAAAACGAATACTTATCCACGTTTTCAATAAATTATGCTGATTTATAGTGAATAATTAAGATTTGTAGGTTAATATACCCGTACCGGCCGGTAAGGGAGAACTTACTGAGGTCAATTTTTTAATTTTTATAGAGGATGAAAATATGTTTATCAGCAGAATCAAAATCGGCAAAGCCGCGCTGGCGGTTGCAGCCTTTTTACTCTCTGCCGTAAGCAGCGCCAACGCCTCGGAACTGGATTTGGTTATCCCTTCTCTGGCTAAAGCTACTTACAGCATTTTAGGTTTTGAAATCTCCGGAGACGGCCTGCTTTTATGCGGTATGGCTGTTTGTTTTCTGGGTATGGCTTTCGGATTATGGGAATTTTTCCGTATTAAAAAGATGCCGGCACACGAAGCCATGCTTAAAGTTTCGGAAACAATTTATGCAACTTGTACAACCTATATGAAACAGCAGGCTAAACTGCTTTTGGTATTAGAGTTGTTTATCGGTGCCTGCATTGTTTATTACTTTGCTGTTTTGAACGGAACACCGTTCTTAAAAGTTCTTAACATTCTTTTATGGTCCATCCTCGGTATTTTGGGTTCTTACACCGTTGCCTGGTTTGGTATGCGCATCAATACATACGCTAACTCCCGCACATCTTTTGCTTCTTTGGAAGGCAAAGCTTATCCGGTTATGAATTTGCCGCTGCGTTCAGGTATGTCTATCGGTGTTTTGCTGATTTGCGTTGAACTGATTATGATGATGTTCATTTTGGTCTTTATCCCGCGTGATACGGCCGGTGCCTGCTTTATCGGTTTTGCTATCGGTGAATCTCTGGGTGCTTCAGCCTTGCGTATCTGTGGCGGTATCTTTACCAAGATTGCCGATATCGGTGCCGACCTGATGAAAATTATTTATAAAATTGATGAAGACGATGCTCGTAATCCGGGTGTTATTGCCGACTGTACCGGTGATAATGCAGGCGATTCCTGCGGTCCGACGGCTGACGGTTTTGAAACCTACGGCGTGACCGGCGTCGCTTTAATCAGCTTTATTGTTTTGGCTGCCGGCATGACAATGACTGCCGATGGTGCTATTTCCGCCTATATCTGGGCGCCGGAACTGCAAGCCCGTCTTATTACCTGGATTTTCACAATGAGAATCCTGATGATTATAACATCTGTTGTTGCGTACGGTTTGAACGGTCTTATTTCCAAAAAAATGTACGGAAATAAAAAATCCTTTGATTTTGAAGCGCCGCTGACAAGTCTGATTTGGCTGACTTCAATTATTTCCATTCTGGTTACTTTCGGCGTATCTTATCTGATGCTGCCAAAAGAAAACTTCGGTTCGAATATTTGGTGGGAAATGTCCGTAATTATCAGCTGCGGAACTTTGGCTGCGGCAATTATTCCGGAATTCACAAAAATCTTCACATCTTCAAAATCCCAACATGTTCAGGAAGTTGTAAATGCCAGTCGTGAAGCCGGTGCTTCCCTGAACATTATTTCAGGTATTGTTGCCGGTAACTTCTCCGGTTTTTGGCAGGGTGTTGTTATGGCCGGTCTGATGGCTGTTGCTTATCTGACTTCTCTGGGGGATTTGTCTCAGATTATGATTTATCCGACCGTATTTGCTTTCGGTCTTGTCGCCTTCGGTATGCTGGGAATGGGACCGGTAACTATTGCGGTGGACAGCTATGGTCCGGTAACGGATAATGCTCAATCCGTCTTTGAACTTTCACAGATTGAAGAAATTAAAGGTATTAAAAAAGAGATCAAAAACGATTACGGATTTGAACCGGATTTTGAACAGGGAAAACATTTGCTGGAAGCAAACGACTCTGCCGGCAATACCTTTAAAGCTACTTCTAAACCGGTGTTAATCGGAACTGCCGTTATCGGTGCAACAACAATGATTTTCTCTATCATTTTGCTGCTGAATTTACAGCTTAACCTGATTGATGCCCGCGTTTTAATCGGTCTGATTTTGGGCGGTGCCGTTATCTACTGGTTCTCCGGCGCTTCCATTCAGGCTGTTTCGACCGGTGCTTACCGTGCCGTAAACTATATTAAGGAACATATTAAGCTGGATACTAAAAAAGCAGCATCGGTTGAAGATTCCAAAACCGTGGTTAAAATCTGCACGCAATATGCGCAAAAAGGCATGTTTAATATCTTTATTGTTATTTTCTCTTTTGCCATTGCTTTTGCATTCTTCAGTCCGGAAATGTTTGCCAGCTATTTGATTTCCATTGCTATTTTCGGTCTATATCAGGCTTTGTATATGGCTAACGCCGGCGGTGCCTGGGACAATGCCAAAAAAGTTGTTGAAGTTGACCTGAATGAAAAAGGAACGGAACTGCACGCCGCTTCGGTTGTAGGTGATACGGTTGGTGACCCGTATAAAGATACAGCTTCAGTTGCCTTGAATCCAATCATTAAATTCACGACTTTGTTCGGTTTGCTGGCAGCTGAAATGGCAGCCAAAGTTTCCGATCGTTCGGAATGTCTGGCTACCGGCATCGGTGCAGTTTTCTTTGTTATCGGTATCGTATTTGTATGGCGTTCATTCTACAAAATGCGTATTGAAGCAAAAAAGATTGACTAATTAAATTTAGTTTGCTAGAACGGCGGCGATATTTTTCAATATCGCCGTTTTCGTTTTTTATTTTAAGGAGTTTTACATGGAAACTTTAACTGCTTTTATCAGCACATATAACACGACTCAGTTTGTCAGTGCTTTTGTGGTTTTGTTTGCTATTATCGATGTTATCGGGATTCTGCCGGTTGTTTTGAATCTCCTGCAAGACGGACGTACGGTACATGCCGGACGGGCTTCGGTTATTTCTCTTATTTTGTTTCTTGGGTTTATGTATATGGGAAATGCCTTTTTGCAATTATTCAGTCTGGATATTTCATCATTCGCCATTGCCGGTTCCATTATTATTTTCATCATCTCGATGGAAATGATTTTAGATGTGCATATTTTTCATGAAAATAAATATTCGGCCAATGACGCCACTTTTACGCCTATTGTTTTTCCGCTGATTGCCGGAGCCGGTGCGTTTACGACAATTCTTTCCATTCGTTCCCAATATGCCGATTTAAATATTGTTTTGGCAATTATCTGCAATGTCATTATTGTTTATTTCGGTTTGAAAATGGCGCCGAAACTGGAAAAGATGTTGTCACCGGGAATTATTTGTATTTTCCAAAAAGCTTTTGGCATTATCTTAATGTCCATTGCCGTGAAACTGTTTACATATAATCTGACAATGTTGGTTGAAGGCACGCCTGTTCAATAAAACAGATATCCTCCGGCAAACTGTGAGTGCCAATCAGCTAAAAATCACGGTTTGACTATGCCCGTTGGCGTGGAACGGTGCCTGACGATGCCTTGGCATTCAGCCCCGAATAAACTCAGGGCTTTCTGGACGAAATGTAATAACGAAGAACCGCCGGATTTTCCGGCGGTTCTCATATACAATCAAAATCTTTTAAACTGTCAGACTCAATTTTTCTAATGCATCATCATATTGTATTTCAGATTTGTATCCACTTCTTCAGGGCCGTTGCGGTAATCTCCCTGATAAGAAAGTGTGTAACTGTATACCAAAAATCCGTAAGGATTTAATAATCTGTCTTCCGGTTTTTGGAATCTCAGATTACCGTCATAACCAACGCGCAGGGTGGCTCGCCATAAATCCACTTTCGGTTTTTGATTATCTCTCGTAATATCGTAGGTTTTGAACTGCACCATCCACATAGAACGCGACATACGTCTGGTCCAGTCAATTTCAATATAGCGCTGTAAGCCGATAGCCTTGAACTGCTGACTGGCTGCCACCGCTTCATTCTGGGTAAAATCATCAAAAATCTTATTGGTGGAATACCAATATAAAATAGAATTTTTGCGCCATCTGTCTTGCAATTCGGCATAATCTTCCGTTACGGTATAGCGCAAAACAATATAATCGCGGATATACTGTTCGGCTATCAAGTCCGCCGCATAGTAGTAACGTTCATCTTCTTCCAGAATCTTCATCTGGTTCACATCATCATCCAAGATAAACAGACGCGGCTGCACCCGCTGTTCCGGCAAAAGCATATAAATTATACAGGCAATCAGCATATTCAGGCAGATGCTCAGACAAGTCAGCATAACCAAAAAACGGGATGTCCACAAATATCGGCGCTCAGGAAAAGCATCAACATGCACACGTTCTGGAAAATATCCCAAAACATCAGGAGACTCTTTTTCTTTATATTTAAATAAGGTGCCTAAAATTGAAACCATATTGCTTTTACCTCAATTTTTTTCTCAGTTACCATATTATAAGTAAAAGTGTAACAAAATGTTAATTTTTAGATATTATTATCAAAGCAGAATAACTGAAAGTATACTTAAGGATATAACCATGAAAAAACTGTTGTTTTTAATGTTGGGTCTTTTGGCCGCAGCGGGATGCTCCGATTCGGAATACAATGCCAAAAAGCCTGATGCAGCCTATTACTCTGATTGGGACAGGGCTATCCGGTATGATGTTGACATGCAAAACATGTATGCGAATGCGCCGCTCAAATTAGAAAAGCCTCTTGATATGTATATGTCAATGGCTCTGGCTCTAAAATATAATTATACCGGCCGGATGATACGTTATCAGGAAAGTCTGGTTCAGGCAGGAAAATCAACCTATGCGAAACTACCGGAGATTGCTTCAAATGCCGGCTATATCAACACGGACAGCAACGGACAAACCAGTCCGGATCTCAAAGTTGCATGGAATATTTTGGATATTTCCACTTTGTACTATATGGATTCCGATCCCGAATTTAAGAAAAACGTCGCCGTCGAACAAAGCCGGAAAGTTATTCAGAATATCTTGCAGGAAGCTCGTATTTTGTACTGGAAAGCCCTGACGGCACAGCGGCTTATTCCTGTTATCGACGACACTATTGAACATATCACTCTTGATGTCGACGAGATGAATGTTCAGGCCAAAGAACTGGCCCGACAGGGGAAAAATCCTTCAACAGAGGAACTGGTTAAAAAACGTAAATATATGGAAGCCGTTAAAAAACTTTCTGCTTTAAAACGTGATATGGAAACAGCTCATGAGCAACTGGCCTCCCTGATGGGACTGCATCCGGCTACCCAGTTTACTTTGGTCGGTAAAGAATACGGCAATTTCTCTCTGCCGGAAATTAAATCTAATCTTTCCCGTCTGGAATGGCTGGCTTTGACCAACCGTCCGGAACTGAAAGTTCATGACCTGCTCATCAATGCCGATGACTTAGAAATGATTATATCCGATTTCCGTAATGATAACGGCAGCGGCTACAAAAATAATCCGAATGCCTATAACCAGAAGTGGTGCAATGCCGCCAAAGAGGCTTCCATGATTGTCTATGAGGATACCCGCCGCGGCGTCAGTCCGGATATGATGACGGAATTACGCCGTCAACGCATGACTTCATTGATTTTGAATCAGGTTTATATTGCCTGGGCACGTTATATTTCGGCAACCGAAGATTATCAAATTGCCTATGAAATTGCCGGCACATCCGAAAATATTGCCGAAGATGTTACCTCGGCTAACGGCAGCCATGCAGAAAAGAGTCAGCTGGAAGCGGCGCGTGCCATTGCCGATGAAACAAAGGCTTCTCTGGCATATGTCGACCTGCAAGACGCGCTGGGAACACTCTATGCCACAATCGGTCTTGATGCTGTTCCGTACTATATGCTGAACGAATCGCCATCACGTATTGCTCTGGCTTTGCGTGATAATCTGGATAAGTGGCGGAAAGGCGAATTTATTCCGGATAACCGGCCGTATCTGATGGATATTCCGAGCCGCCGGCCGCCGGTTAATCTGTCGTCAGAAAAATTACTGCCGGATGTCACTTATGAAACCGGCGAACATATCAACATTGTTATTCCGGATTCCGTATTTGAAAAAATGGGGTGGAAAGATGTCGAGTTTACGACTAAAGCCGGCTTGATTGACGATTCGCCTCTGCCGAAATGGTTAAAATATAATCCGGCAACACGCATTTTCAGCGGTATGGCCATGCCGAAAGACGGCGGTGTTTACCACATCAAAATCTACGCGCTGGATAAAAATAACAATATTGCTTATCTGACCTTTAAGCTGACAATTGTTGAAGTTTATGTTCCTTCCATTAAGGTTCGCGGCCTCAATAAAAGCCGGAAAGCAACCGTTATGAAACGCTGCCACGGTAATCAGTGTACGGATGAAACGCTTGATGACGTACAGGTTTTCGCACCGGTCAGATAAGCCTTTGACTTTAAACTGCAAAACCCGCCCCGAATGGCGGGTTTTGTTTTTCTGAGAAAAGAGAATCGGTAATTTAAGAAAATTACCTTTACGACTCCTTTTTATAGGAATGATATTGTTTAATTTTTCCGGAAATGTTTTTTTAGTTTTTATAAATCAAGTTGTTACATATAACACTCTGTTTTTAAATCTAAGAAATATATCTGCCGTTCTTAATAAATGTTAACAATGTTATATACATACCAATAAAAATTTTTGTCAGCAAAAATAAAAGGTTATCTGTTTTTTGCAAAAATACCTCATCTTTTTCCTTGTCGGATATATAATTATTTTTTTAGTATGTTTTCTAGAAAATCAATGGTTAATTGTTATTCATCATTTTTCTGAGCATCACTATATATTGTTTGTTTACATTTTATTCATACTATATATAGTACAACTTATGACAAGTTATGTTTTAACAAAGCCACAAGGGAGAACTTTATAATGGGTACAGAACAAAATACAAAAATCAACAAAATCGATTCAAAAATTGAAAACATCGTCAAACGTGACGGAACTTTGGCTCCGTTTGACGAAAGCAAAATTTATAACGCCGTTTTGAAAGCCGGAACATCTACGGGAGAATTTGACGAATCCGATGCGTGGCTCTTAACAGCTCAGGTTATGAAAGTTATTAACCATAAATTTAACGAATCCCTGCCTTCTATTGAACAAATTCAAGATATTGTCGAGCAAGTGTTGATTTCTGCCAACTATTTTTCAACGGCAAAAGCTTATATTCTGTACCGCGATAAACGTAATCGTATGCGTTCTGACCATAAAGTTATGGTTGATGTTGAAAGTTCTATCAATGAATATCTGGAAAAACTGGACTGGCGCGTTAATGCCAATGCCAATCAGGGATATTCCAACGGTGGTTTGATTTTGAATGTATCAGGAAAAGTAACGGCTAATTACTGGCTGAGTCATGTATATCCGGCAGAAGTCGGAGAAGCACACCGCAACGGTGATATTCATATTCATGATTTGGATATGCTGGCTGCTTACTGTGCCGGTTGGTCTTTAAAGAATCTCCTGAAAGAAGGTTTTAACGGCGTTAAAGGCAAATCCGAAGCCAATCCGCCGAAACATTTGTCTTCTGCTGTCGGTCAAATGGTCAATTTTATGGGAACATTGCAAAATGAATGGGCCGGTGCGCAAGCTTTCTCGTCTGTTGATACTTATCTGGCTCCGTATGTCAGAAAAGATAATTTGTCTTATGATCAGGTAAAACAGTCTATTCAGGAATTGGTTTACAACCTGAATGTTCCGTCACGCTGGGGTTCGCAGACACCGTTTACAAACTTTACTTTTGACTGGGTTTGTCCGGAAGATTTGCGTAATCAGCATCCTTGTATCGGCGGCCATATTGCCGGCCATGATGAAAATTATATGCCGATTATCGAGGGGCAGGAAGAAATGCCGTTTACTTATGGTGAATTGCAGAATGAGATGGATATGATTAACCGTGCCTATATCGAAGTTATGATGGCCGGTGATGTTTTGGAACGTCCGTTTACTTTCCCGATTCCGACTTATAACATGACACCGGATTTTCCGTGGGATAATGAAAAATCACAATTGTTGTTTGAAATGACAGCCAAATACGGTATGCCTTATTTCCAGAACTTCATCAATTCCAGCTTAAAACCGGGGCAGATTCGCTCTATGTGCTGCCGCCTGCAGCTTGATCTGCGTGAACTTCTGGCCCGCGGCAACGGTTTATTCGGTTCGGCCGAACAGACAGGATCTATTGGTGTCGTTACCCTTAACTGCGCTCGTTTAGGTTATGTTTATAAAGGCAATGAACAGGCTCTGATGGCACGGGTTGACGAACTGCTTAATATTGCGCGCACTTCTCTTGAAATTAAGAGAAAAGTCATTCAGCGTCTGATTGACAATGGTTTATATCCGTATACAAAACGTTATCTCGGCACTTTGCGCAATCACTTTTCGACAATCGGTGTCAACGGTATCAATGAGATGATTCGGAACTTTACCAATGACGAACATTCCGTTACCGATGAATGGGGAAAAGCTTTTGCCGAAAAATTCCTTGATTACATCAGAAGCGGTCTGGTTAAAATTCAGGAAGAAACCGGTCACATGTATAATCTGGAAGCAACACCGGCTGAAAGCGCAACCTATCGTTTTGCCCGTGAAGATAAAAAACGTTTCTCCGGAATTATTCAAGCCGGCACAAAGGAAGATCCGTATTATACAAACTCTTCTCAATTACCGGTCGGCTATACGGATGATCCGTTTGAAGCTTTGGATTTGCAGGCAACCCTGCAATCAAAATATACCGGCGGCACCGTTCTGCACCTTTATATGAGCCAGCGCATTTCTTCTGCAAAAGTCTGCGGCGAGCTGATTAAAAAGGTTCTGACAAATTATCGTCTGCCGTACATTACAATAACCCCGACTTTTTCAATTTGTCCGAAGCACGGTTATCTGGCCGGAGAACACAAGTTCTGTCCGCTCTGTGATGAAGAGAAAAAAGCGGCTAAACTTAAAAAATTAAAAGCCAACAATGCGGCTTAAACTTTACACAACAAGAAAGGAAAAAATAATGACCAACACAATCAATATCGAAGATGTTAAATTGACTGATGCTGAAAGACAGCCTTGTGAAATCTGGACTCGTGTTATGGGTTATCATCGTCCGGTTTCCGAATTTAACAAAGGCAAAAAGTCAGAATATTATGCCCGTAAATGTTTCTGTGAAGAAAAAGCCGTAACGCATTTGGATTATGACTGCGGCTGTGTTTACGCTGCAGCAGAATAAGTCAGCGGAAATCATGGCTTCTGATTTAATCAGAATCGGCGATATTGAAAAATTCAGTATCGTCGATTTTCCGTCTAAGATAGCCGCTGTTGTTTTTATGCAGGGCTGTCCGTGGCGTTGTCCTTTTTGTTACAACGCTTCCTTACAAAATCCAAACAGCAAAGATGAAACCGGATGGGATAAGCTTATTCATTTGCTTGAACACCGGAAGGGAATTTTAGATGCGGTTGTTTTCAGCGGTGGCGAACCTCTGATGCAGGTAAATCTGCCTCAGGCCATGGATGAAGTTAAAGCCATGGGATTTGAAGTTGGTCTGCATACCGGCGGCTATAATCCCGAGGCTTTGAAAAAACTGATTGATAAAGTTTCATGGGTCGGCATGGATATTAAGGTACCGCTGGAAACAGAACGTTACAGCCGGATTACCGGTTGTCCCACACCTGTCGGTAACATCAAAGAAAGCCTGAAAATCCTGCTTGACAGCGGTGTTCATTTTGAATGCCGGACAACTTGCGACCCGCGCATTCTGGACATTGAAGATATTTATAAAATTGCCGAAGAACTTTCTGCAGCCGGCGTCAAAGAATACTATCTGCAAAAATACCGCCCTGTTGCCGAAGATAAAACCACAACCGAAGCCGATTGTGATAAGTTTTTCAATGACACAGAATTACTCACCTACCTAAAATCAAAATTTGAAATATTTGATGTACGGAAATAACGAAAGAGGCCTCAAAGCCTCTTTTTTATTTTTATCTCAAATATAAATAACTTTACATTTTTTAATGACTTTGATAGAATTACAGACAGGTAGACAATAGTTTACTCAGGGCGTGAGAACCCTTTACAAGATTAGTCGTTTGCAAACGACTTTAAATATATTTGCCGATTTTTGCATTGTGCGGATGTCGGCTAAATAAGGCTATGAGCTGAATAAGCCGAGCCGTTTAATCTTGTACGGTTTCTCAACATCCGCCCGCTAGAAACAGCGGGTTTTGTTTTTGGTACAAATTAAACGGAGACAGACAGATGGAATGCAAAAATCAACGAGGCAGATCAATGATAGAAATGCTGGGGGTATTGGCAATTATCGGTGTTTTAAGCGTTGCCGGAATTGCCGGATACGCCAAAGCCATGATAAAATGGAAAATAAACAAAACCGTTGAAATGGTTGAACAAATTACCTACAATATATTAACACTTTATACCAACCAAAAAACTCTTGGATTTACGAATTCTGTCAGCAGTGTGGCCGAATTAAAAAATCTTGGCATAATTCCAGAAAATCTCGCTCCTTATTCAAATGATACTTATCATTTCGTTAATCCTTTGGGAGGAATTTCCTATATTTATCTCAATAATACACTTTTTGAGATTTACATATCCGATATATCAAAAGAAGCATGTATTGCTCTCAGCACTTTCCACTGGGATTTTAACTCACCTTATTTTGTGGGCTTAGCTGCCGTGAACAGAACGGGTAACAATCCTGTAGCCTCTTATTGCATGAATATAATTGATGCTACCGAGGGAAGATATTTTTCGGATGAACATCTTTTTGCCTGCAAATGCGCCCGAACAACTACTCCGGAATTCGGGTTGCCGGTACCGCCTGATATCGCAGCACAAGCCTGCAGTTGCAAATCAGATGTTTGTGAATTTACTATTGCACATTCTCTGACCGGCATTGAAGATCCCGAGACCTGCGGCAAAGATTTCGATTGGGACTAATAAAATACCGGCATAACCTAAAACAAAAAAGGAAATTCTGTTTTAAGAATTTCCTTTTTTAGTTTTAAATGTCTTCCTTCATTCGGGCAAAGATGGTACGCAAACCGCAAAAATGGTAGAAGTAGAGCCAGACAGCCCCGACATACACAAAAGGAAAGTAAAGCGACATCAGCAATACTATACCGACAAGAAAACCATTCATATCTTCCGAACAAGCATCCAAAAGTATCTTTCCCAAAACAACCGCATTTGTTGCCACATTAACGGCCACAATTAAAATACAACCACTCAGAAAACTGAAAATCATTTTCTTTCTGGAAGCAACCAGCTGCCGCATCCCCCAAAGGCCGATTATCAGAAATAAAATTCCGCCGATAATCTCGCCAATGTGCCACTTGAAAGGACAGGCAAACAGATATTCCAAGAAAGCCAGACCGGCCGTCAAGAGAATTACACACCCTAAAATAATAAAATTCTTCATACGCATAATTATTGTTATAATAAATAAATTTATGTTTTCACATTAGTTCATTTTTGTATTAAATTCAAGCAACTTTTTTCACGTTTTTTCGTTTATAACTTTGATTTTATGCTTTGCGCTTCCTATGGTTTGCGCTATATTGCTTCCATGGAAAAAATTTGTTTAGATGAGGATTTTCAATGACTGAATTAACGGAAGAAGAATACCTGAAAAGCGAACAAGAATATAATGCCGATTCCATCAAAGTTTTGCGTGGTTTGGATGCCGTCCGCAAGCGTCCCGGAATGTACATCGGTGATACGGATGACGGCTCCGGCCTGCATCATATGATTTATGAAGTATTGGACAATGCCATTGATGAAGCATTGGCCGGCTATTGTGATAAAACACTGGTTATTCTGAATCCGGACGGTTCCGCCACTATTCGTGATAACGGCCGCGGTATGCCTGTTGATATCCATAAAGAAGAAGGAATTTCCGCAGCCGAAGTTATTATGACCGAGTTGCATTCCGGCGGAAAATTTGATAATAATTCCTACAAAGTTTCCGGTGGTCTGCACGGCGTCGGTGTTTCGGTCGTTAATGCTTTGTCGACATGGCTGAAACTCAGAATCTGGCGTAATGACAAAGAATATGAAGCAAGTTTTGCTGACGGTAATGTGATTGAACATGTCCATGTCGTTGCCGATGCCCCGAATCGTCATGGTACCGAAGTAACTTTTCTTCCGTCTCCTAAAACCTTTACTCAGGTGGAATTTAATTTTGAGACGCTGGAACGTGCCATTCGGGAAAAAGCCTTTTTAAATTCCGGTGTTTATCTGCGCCTGATTGATAACCGCGGCGCCGAACCGAAAGAACTTGACTTCCACTATGAAGGCGGTTTGTCGGCCTTTGTTTCGCATTTGAACAAATCCAAAGCACCTCTGCACGAAAATATCATATCCGTCAACGGAGAAAATAACGGCATTCAGGTTGACGTAGCACTGCAGTGGACCAATGCGTATAACGAAACAATGCTTTGCTTTACCAATAATATTCCGCAAAAAGACGGCGGAACGCATCTGGCCGGTTTTCGAGGTGCTTTAACCCGAACCATAAATAACTATATCATGGAAAACGGTCTTTTGAAAAAAGACAAGAATATTATTACCGGTGAAGATATGCGTGAAGGTTTAACCTGCGTTTTATCCGTTAAAGCACCGGATCCGAAGTTTTCTTCCCAAACAAAAGATAAACTTGTTTCGTCCGAAGTCCGTCCGGTTGTAGAGAATACCGTCGGTGATAAATTGAAAGAATGGCTGGACGAACATCCGGCCGAGGCTAAAATCATTGTCGGCAAGATTGTTGAAGCCGCTTCGGCGCGCGAAGCCGCCCGTAAAGCGCGAGAACTTACCCGCCGCAAAGGAGTTCTGGATATCGCATCCCTTCCGGGTAAACTGGCTGATTGTTCCGAAAAAGATCCGGCGCTGTCCGAAGTCTTTATCGTTGAGGGAGATTCCGCCGGTGGTTCCGCCAAGCAGGGACGTGACCGTAAAAATCAGGCTATTATGCCTTTGCGCGGAAAAATTCTAAATGTCGAACGCGCCCGTTTTGACAGGATGCTGAGTTCAGCCGAAATCGGTATGATGATTACCGCATTCGGTACAGGTATCGGACGGGATGATTTTGATGCCGATAAATGCCGCTACCATAAAATCATTATCATGACCGATGCCGATGTCGATGGTGCACATATCAGAACATTGCTGCTGACCTTTTTCTATCGCCAGATGCCGGAGCTTATCCGCCGCGGTTATATATACATTGCCCAGCCGCCGCTCTATAAGGCCAAACGCGGCAATTCCATCATCTACATTAAAGATGATCGGGAAATGGAAGATTATTTAATCCATGGCGGTTGTGATGACGGCTCGCTGGAAACAGCAAACGGCGAACGTTTAGTCGGACAGGACTTGGTCGCCTTTGTTGAAAGTACCAAACGGGCAAACAGCATGATTAAGGCTTTGACCCTGAAAGCTCCGGAAAAAATCATTGAACAAATGGCCATCCGCGGCTTGTTTAATCCGGAAATTCTGAAGAATAAAGAAGCTCTCAAAACCGAACTGGCTAAAATGGCTCAGCGTCTGGATGCGCTGGAGGCCGAGTATGACCGCGGCTGGAAAGCCGAACTGAATGACGAAGGCAGTGTTGTCTGCTACCGTATCTTACGCGGCGTTAAAGAAGAACATGTTATCGGAGCCAATATTCTGGAAAGTCCGGAGGGGAAAGTTTTGAACGACATGCACGAATTCTTAACCGAAAATTTTGCCCAGTCTTCAAAATTAACAACTAAGGCTTTGGGTGAAAAACGGGTTGACGGTCCGGTTAGTTTGATGAATGCCGTTACTGCCGCCGGTAAAAAAGGCATTTCTATCCAGCGCTATAAAGGTCTGGGAGAAATGAATCCGGAACAACTCTGGGAAACAACGCTTGATCCGGAAGCCCGTTCTTTGTTGCAGGTTAAAATCGACAGCATTGAAGAAGCTGACGAAGCATTTTCAACTCTGATGGGAGATGTGGTTGAACCTCGTAAAGAATTTATTCAGGAAAATGCTCTGAAAGTACAAAATCTGGATATTTAATTTCTTCAGCTGAAAAACAAAGCACCTCCGGAAAATTAACCGGAGGTGCTTTGTTTCAGATGTAACGCGTAAAAAACAAAAAGAGACAGTTCCGTAATCTCTTAAACAGAGTGATTTGATTCAGACAATAGACAGTATCTGTTTCTCTGTCTATCCAAATCTCATCCCCTCTTTTCAATGCGGTACCATTAAACACCCGATGATTATCATAACAAACGTCATCATAATGCAGGTTTCTTATAACAGGTTCCTGCCACGTTTTATGACGGAAGATGTAGCCAATTCTGGCATGTCTGCTCTTCTTTTCGACTGTAACAACAACCGCCAATGACCAAATTTTGCAATCTTCACTTTCCATAAGTATAATATTTAAAAAACAAAATTGATTTATTTCACTCTGTTTTCAATACGTTGTAGAAAAGAAGCCTGACAATCAGGCAAAAACACCTCTTTGAAGAAGATGCCACTGATTTTTCAAGCGCTTACAAAAAGGCTGAGGACACAATTTAACAATCTTTTCGTTTTCATCTATGATAATCTCGTCACCAACCATCAATTCAAAGGCCGAAAAATAGAAGGTCTCTCCTTCCAAAAGCTGAATATTTCCTGTTTTTGCGGATTTTTTGCCTTTATTTGTACCTTTTGTGAGATAAACAAGGTTTAGCCCGTTAGAATTAACATCTACATAAATGATGACTGCTCTGATTTCTGTTTTGTTGTCTTGTACCATAAGTCTGAAATTTAATAATATGTCAAATAATTTAATACTTATTTCAATATAGCACAAAACAATACAGCGTCAATTAAAAAAAGAGCCTCTCTCCGGAGGCTCTTTTTTTAATTCTGCAAGGCAATATAAATTTCATGAGATGTTTTGGCTTCTCGGATTTTTTGGCATATTGCTTCGTCTTTAAGAACTCGTGACATAATCGATAAAGAACGTAGATGATCTTCTCCGCTTTTTTCCGGAGACAGTAAAAATGCGACCAAATCAACCGGATGTCCGTCAAGAGCATCATAGTCAATTCCTTTATCCAGACGGGCGAAAACAACAATTATCTTATCCAAGCCATCAATACGGGCATGCGGGAAAGCTACACCATTGCCGTATCCTGTTGTTCCCAGATTTTCACGTTCAAGAATTGCCTCAAAAACAGGATTTTTATCCAAATTTTCTTTATCGGCGACAAATACAGATATTTTCTCGAGCAAATCCCGTTTATTTTCTGCATCAACATGAATCAACACCATGTCTTCGGACAAGATATCAGAAATTTCCATTTTATATCCTTTTGCTTTAATTATTCTTCTGCCGGCTCAACCCAACCGATATTGCCGTCTTTACGGCGGTATACCATGCTGATACGGTTGTTGGCACTGTTACGGAACATCAAAGCATTTTCATCAGCCAAATCCATATACATAACAGCTTCACCGACCGTGCAGACTTTTATGTTAGCATCGGTTTCGGCAATTGTCAGCGGCGCAGATTCGTCAATACTCATCTCGTCTTCTGTTTCTTTAACAGGGAATACAGCCGCATGAGCCATCTCAACGATACCTGTTTTGCCTTTATGGTCATTCAATTTTGTTTTTTGGCGGCGCAAACGTGTAGCAATATGTTCATTAGCATTGTCAAATGCCGAGTATGGATCAGCTGCCACACCGGTACCTTTCAGGACAATATTTTTAGCCGGATGAACAGTAACTTCTGCTCTGAAGTCTTCGCCATCTTTAGAAAAAGCAACACTGCAGCTTATCGGCGCATTAAAATACTTGTTTACGGCATTTTCAACAGCCTCTTCCACACGGTTGCGCAGTCTGTCACTAATATCAACTTGTTTTCCTGTTAATGTAATTTTCATAATTTACCCCATTTGTTAATTATTTCGGCACAATCGCCCTTTTGTAATAATTGCTTTATAGTATAACACTGTTTAAGCAAAAGTAAACAATATACTTTTTTACAGCGAGAAATTATCCCCCAGATAAACCTTGCGAACTTCTTCATTAGCGACTATTTCATCCGGAGTTCCTTCCATAAGAACGGTTCCGCCGTGCAAAATATAAGCTCTGTCAATAATGTCCAAGGTTTCCCGAACATTATGATCTGTAATCAAAACGCCAAGACCTCTGTTTTTCAGCTGGGAAACAAGCATTCTTATTTCACCGACGGCTATCGGATCGATACCGGCCAACGGTTCATCCAGCAGAATAAAGCTCGGCCGGCTGGCCAGTGCGCGGGCTATTTCCAGACGCCGCCGCTCACCGCCGGACAAGGCTAAAGCCGGAGATTTACGCAGATGAGCAATAGAAAATTCGTTCAGCAACTCTTCCAGCATATTTTCACGCTGGCTCTCATCGTCAATCACTATTTGCAAAACAGCTTTGATATTATCTTCAACGCTCAGCGTACGGAAAATGGAAGCTTCCTGCGGCAAATAGCCAATTCCCATACGGGCGCGCTTATACATCGGTAAATCGGTAATATCTTTGCCTCCGATATAAACATCGCCATAATCCGGCGTTATCAAACCGGTAACACAATAAAAACAGGTCGTCTTACCGGCACCGTTCGGCCCCAGCAGCCCGACGGCTTCGCCTTTTCTGACATGCAGTGACACATTTTTCAGCACCGTACGCTTTTTATATTTTTTGCCGATATTAAAAATTTCCAGTTCTTCGGCTTCATTAGTCTGCGTTTTTACCATTATTTTTTTTCCTTTTGCTGTAGAATGTACCGGTTATCCGGCTGCCCTTGTTTTTATTGGCCGTAATCCGGCTGATTTGCTTATTCAAATCGGTTTCGGCCTGATTACCGTTAATAATATTTCCATCCTGTTCAAGCCTTACTTTGCCAAAAAGTTTCACCTTAGCTGTTTCAGGATTATAAACACCTTTATCGCCAAAAGCTTTTCCCTTTGGCGTTACAACACGCACGTTACCGAAAGCTTCGGCTTTTTTTAACTTGTTATCCGGCGTATATTGGGCCACCAGTTTATCTGCATACAGGATATTGTCTCCTTGTTGTACGACAACATTTCCTGCCGATACACTTTTATGCCGGTCTTGGAAGTAACGCGTTTCTTTTTCTGCCGTCAGTACGCCTTGTCCGGTTGTAACAATATGTTTTCCCTTTAAAACCAGAATATTTTCTTTTTTTAAGAACTCAAAGGCTGCAGCTTCCAGATTTCCCCAGTCTCCGTCGGCTTTTATGTGTTCATTACCATAACCGTATTCAGCCTTAAAATCATAAACGGCATTTTGAGAGGTTACCTTTGTCCCGCGTTCGTGCAAAGCTTCCACATTTCCCTGCAGATTCAATACATTACTTTTTTGGTTAAAGAGCCCTGTATCGGCCCTGACATCAATATCCCCGTTGTCTGTCGGGATGTTTCCGCGCGGATTACTTATTTTGACCTCAGCTGCGCCGGGAGACACTTCGTCAACACTGTCGGCCGTAATTGTGGATACCCGATTCTTGGCATCCGTCGCATAATAAACCGTTTCTTCTATATGCAGCTTTTCCATTTCATTTTTATGCGGAACCGTTATATTATCCTGCAAATCAACACTTTTTTTTATGTTTGGCATCACAAGCATCAACCCCAGAATAGCAGCAGCCAGACACGGAAAACCGAGTTTGATAAGCCGGTGCCATCCGGACACGGCAGGTTTGTCCTCGGTTTTGGCATTATCAAACGGCCGCTCGCCTTCAAAATAAGCATCTATCTTGTGCGAATCAAACATCTATCAGCTTACTCCGGCTTTCAGGCAGTCATGAATATGGATAACACCGACCGGTTTGGTATCTTTTACCACAAACAGATTGGTTATACCCCGTCCTGTATTATTCATTACATTTACCGCTTCGGCAATCAGCGCATCCGGCGTAATTGTCTTCGGATTTTTCGTCATAACTTTTGAAACTTTTTCCGAAATCAAATCCGGTGACATCCAACGGCGTAAATCACCGTCTGTAATGATACCGGTTAAATCGCCGTTATCGTTTACAATTCCGACACAACCCAGCATTTTTTCGGACATTTTAATCAAAGCATCCTGCATAATTGCCGTATCTTTGACCAGCGGCATTTCATCACCGATATGCATAACATCCGATACATGGCGCAAAATAGAACCGAGTTTTCCTCCCGGGTGACGCAAATGGAAATCCGCTTCGGAAAATCCTTTACGCACCATCAAATCTGCCGCCAGAACATCGCCCATAACCAGTGTCGCGGTCGTAGAAGACGTCGGTGCCAAACCCAGCGGACAGGCTTCGCGGTTAGCCGGTAATTTTAAAACATAATCGCTGTTTCGTCCCAAAGAACTTTCCGGATTTTTGGTAATAGCTATCAATGGAACACCAAACCGGCGGCAATAAATCAAAATATCTGACAGTTCTTTTGATTCTCCGCTGTTTGAAATGGCTATCACCGTATCATTGGTTGTTATCATTCCCAAGTCGCCATGGCTGGCTTCGCCCGGATGCAGAAAAAATGACGGTGTTCCCGTAGATGCGAATGTTGCCGCAATTTTCCGGCCGATATGACCGGATTTTCCCATCCCCGTCACAACAACACGCCCTTTAGTTTTTTGTAAAATATCAACCGCCGTGGTCAATGTATCATCCAATCCGCTTTCCATGGCTTTCAAAGCTTCAATTTCACGGTCTATTGTTTGCTTAGCCACTTCAATATCTTTATTTTCGGTCACTTTTTCCTCCTTTGGAAGTTCTTTTTGTGATAATAGAATTTTTAGCGGTGAATTCAAGATTTTTTTGGTTATTATGCCCGAATTCAAACCTTTTGCTGCCATTTTCCATTATTATCCTGCTGCCAGTAATAAACTTCAAATCCGGCATTTTTATATTCTTTCCACAACTGTCTTGCCAGCTGCAAAGCTTCATCCGAATTGCCGTCAAATATATTAAATATCCGCTCATAGGCTTGCACATTTGCTACTGTTTCTGCCGCGCCGTCAACCAAAAACAAAAACACGGCATCATTCGGATTTTCACTGTCAGAAGACAACCATACCGGCTGCTGCTCGGCAAATCCGTCTTTTTTGGAACCATGCGGTAAAAAGCTTTCATCATTATAAGTCCAGAGCAGACTGTTAATAAATTCAACTCTTTCTTCCGTCCCTATTTTTATCTTGATGCGTTTTCCCGTTCCGTAAGCTTTTTGCAAAAGTATCGGCAACGTTTCATCCAACGTTCTTTTTTGCAAATGATAGAAGTCCACTCTGGCCATTATTCTGCTTTCACATTGAGAGAAACACTGTATTCGCCTTCTCCGTCTTTTAATAAAAATGTCACTTTATTATTGGCCGGCTGTTTGATTTTGACCTGCATATCTTCAATCCCGAATATCTGCTTGTCATTTACGGTTCTGATGCGGTCGCCTATTTTCATACCTTTTTGTTCAGCTTCCGAATCCGGCATAACCGATACAACGGCAAGCTCCCGTTTCAATTCGTCATAATATGCGGAGAATCCCAAAGTCGGAAACTCGGCTGCTTTGCCTATTTTATATTTATCCAACCCCAACTCTTCGAAGCTTTTAATTACCTTTTTATCATTATCATCCGTTTCTTTTTCATTATTTTCTTCCGGTGCTGCTTTGATGAGAATTTTTGTTTTTATACTCTGACCGTCCCGACTGACTTCGACCGGAACTTCCGTATCCGGCAGAAGTTTGCCGACTTCCAAAGAAAACAACCGCGGATTTTTCAAAGGCACTCTGCCTAGCGAAATTATTTTATCGCCGACTTTCAATCCGGCTTGGGCCGCCGGTGAATTTTCAACCATAGAACTTATAATCAGAACAGAATTGTTTGTCTCATCTTTGGCGCGGACACTTTTTACCCCTATACCAAGCCAGCCCCGAACAACTTTTCCCTGTTGTTTCAACCGGTTGACAACCCATGTAATAACATTCGACGGCGTTGCAAATCCGACACCGGCATTTTGACCATCCATTGAAAAAATGGCTGTACTCATACCGATTATTTTACCATCCATATTGAACAGCGGACCACCCGAATTCCCCTGATTGATAGCCGCATCCGTCTGCAGAAAATTATCATACGGTCCTTTTTCGATATCACGTTCTTTGGCAGAAATAATACCTAAAGAAACACTGTTTCCCAGACCGAACGGGTTACCTATGGCAAATACCTGATTTCCGACCCGTATCGTATCCGAATCGCCAAAATGTCCCGCTTCCAGATTAAGCGGTTTATCCACTTTCAATAAGGCAATATCCGTTTTTTCATCTTTACCGACAAGTCCGGCCGAAAATTTTTCGCCGTCGGCTGTCTGTACCATAATTTTTTGCGCATTTTCCATAACATGGGCATTCGTCACAATATAGCCGTCGGCACTGATAATAATGCCGGCACCGAGAGCCTGTTCGGTTTCGTTGACATCAACAGCTATGCTTACCACCGCCGGATTAACCTCTTCTATCACGTCTTCCAGCAAACGTTGTTCTGCCTGTGCCGGAAACCGGTATAAAATGACTATCAGCAAACTGACCCATATTTTACGCATTTTTCTACTTTCTCAATGTTGTATTAAAATATTTGAAAAATTGCGAATCCGGCGACAAAACCAAAGATGTCCCGTTATCGCCCAGAGACTTGCGGTATGCCTCCAGACTGCGGTAAAATTCATAAAAAGCAACATCATTTCCCACTGTTTTATTCCATACGGCCACCGACTCTTTATCACCTTCACCACGGAGAATCTGTGCCTGTTTTTCGGCTTCAGCCACAATAATGGCGGCTTCTTTATCAGCCGTTGCCCGAATGTTTTGAGCCTTTTGCTGTCCCTTGGCCCGAAATTCTTTGGCATCACGCTGCCGTTCGGTTTTCATCCGTTCGTTAATAGCCTGCATAACTTCTATCGGCAAATCAGCCCGTCGAATCCGTACATCCGCCACATTAACACCTATAGCCTCGGCATCTTTTTTTACCGTCTGACTGATATCCGACATAATCTGTGTCCGCTGCTGTGACAGTAATTCTGTCAAGGTAACGCGGCCCAGAATTTTACGCAGGGAAGAATTAACGATTTCTTCCAACTTGCTGCGAGCCTGACTTTCTGTTTTAACTGTCTTGTAAAACTTGAGCGGATCGACAATCTGATAACGTGTAAAACTGTCTACATCCAGACGTTTTTTATCATTTAAAACAACTTCCTGTGCCGGCGGATCAAGATTCAGTAAGCGCGTATCGTAGAACACAACATTCTGAATCAACGGTATTTTAAACTTTAACCCCGGTTCTTTTACCCAGCGCACCGGTTCGCCGAATTGCAGAACGATAGCCTGTTCCGGCTGATAAACCACATAAGCGGCACTATATACCAAAACGACCGCGGCAACGGCAACAGCCAACAAAATTTTAGATATTCCGGATATTTTCATTTTCTTTAATCCTTTAATTGCGGTTGCGGGTTATTTAATTGGAGAATCGGCAAAAGGTTGCCTTTTTGCGACGGATCGACAATTACCTTGTTGGACTTTTGCAACACTTCTTCCAAAGCCTCCAAATACATTTTTTTAATCGTAATATCTTTTCCGTCTTTATAAGCGGCATATACCGAAGCGAATCTGTCTGCCTCACCCTGCGCTTTGTTAATTGTCGTTTCTTTATAAGCCTCGGCATCTTGCAAAATCTGGGCAGCACGACCGTGCGCTTTCGGCAATACCTCATTACGGTAAGCTTCCGCTTCATTCTTAAAGCGTTCCATATCTGCCTTGGCCCTCTGGACTTCATTAAATGCGTCCACAACCTCACGCGGCGGGTCGGCTTTTTGCAGTTTCACGCGGACAATCTGTATACCGGCACCAAATTCATCAAGAACCCTTTGCAGTTCTTCTTTGGTATCATCTTCAACTTTGCCGCGGTCTCCGGTAATGATTGACTGCATTTCCGACTGACCGACAATCTCGCGCAAAACAGACTGGGCTGCCACACTGACCGTCGCATCGGGGCTGCGCATACTAAACAAATAGTCCTTGGCATTTTTTATTTTCCAGACAATGGTCAGGTTAATATCCACAATATTTTCATCACCCGTCAACATGTGGCTTTCCGTAAATGCATTATTACGATAATCCCTGTTTTCTGCCGAACCGAGGTTAATACTGCGTTCCTGCGTTACATTTACCTTAATCACGTCTTCTATCGGATACGGCAGATGATAATGCAGACCGGCCTCAGTGGTATCGACATAACGGCCAAAACGCAGCACGACACCCTGTTCGCTCGGCTGCACCTGATAAAATCCGGAAGCCAGCCATATTGCCGCCAAAAGCAGCAACCCATATTTGAAATAGCCGCCGAAATCATCTTTTGAACCCTGCATATGCGCAATTTTGCTGAAGTCGACAATTTTACCTTTTTTAAACGCGTCCCCGCCCAGCGGCCAGGTTTCTTCATCACCGCCGTTATCCCACGGATTTATTTTTTTTGCCATTGCTTTTCCTTTTATCCTAAATAATTCTTGCATTAAGATAATCCATATATTAGATAAAAACAATTAAGGAACAATGAATATCCACATTCGGAGAAAAGAATGACAACAGACGAAATCAGAGAAATCTGCCGGCGTTTTTATCCGACAGAGAATATAGCTGCCGTCAAACTGCTCGGCAGCCGCTTAATTGTCGAAATAAAAAATCTGGCAGAAAATCCGGATACAACCGCTCAACTCAAACAAAATCTGGCCCTGCTTCTGCCCGATAAAAAAATATCCGTTGTTTTTGTGGAAGATAAAAATGCAAATTTAAGCACCGATGCCATGGAAAAATGGAATTTGCCGAATATCAAAAAAATTATCGGTGTCGCTTCCGGCAAAGGCGGCGTCGGAAAATCCACAACAGCCGTCAATCTGGCTTTAGCCCTGAGTAAAGAAGGTAAAAAGACCGCCCTGCTGGATGCGGATATTTACGGCCCGTCCATTCCGACCATGCTCGGTTACGAAGGACAACCCTTGTTATCGTCCGACGGTGAAACCTTTTTACCGTTTGAAGCCTGCGGCATTAAATCCGTTTCCATCGGTTCTCTTATCAGCCGTGATACGCCGATTATCTGGCGCGGTGTAAAAATCAGCGGCGCACTGGAACAGTTAATGACGCAGACAAACTGGGGCGAAATTGACATTATGGTTATTGATATGCCGCCGGGAACCGGAGATATTCAGATTACATTATCACAACGGGCATCTCTGGACGGTGTTGTTATTGTTTCCACTCCGCAGGATATTGCCCTGATTGATGCCATAAAAGGCGTTAATATGTTCAAAAAAACCGGAACGCCGATTTTAGGTATTATAGAGAATATGAGTTATTTTATCTGCCCGTGCTGCGGCGAACGCTCGGATATTTTCGGGCATGAAGGCGCCCGACAAACAGCAAAAAAATTAGGAGAAGTCTTTTTGGGAGAAATCCCGCTGGATATGGCTATCCGTGAAAATGCCGATAAGGGCTGTCCCGTTGTTTTGTCTCAGCCGGACAGCCCTTATAGTCGCGCTTATACGGATATTGCAAAAAAAATTATTGCACGAATCGGCTAGCCTCTTGGAAAAAAATTTTTTATCCGAAAAGATAAAAAATTTACTCTTCCTCTTTTTCTTTTCCGCCGACCGGATAATCTTGTTTGCGGAAAAAAGCTTTGCGTTCTTTACGACTCATCGACCAGATATTACCCCAGCCGTTAATCGGCTGTACTTCGTAAAGCGACTTGAAATCAAACGTGCGTGAAAAAAATAACGAAGTTGTTTTTGTATAATTGTTCATCGGACAGAAACCATAAAAATCAACCTGCAGCAAACCGGCTTTCCGCAGTTCTTTTACCGCATTAAAATATTCCAGACTGGTGTTAATCCGGTCACTGTCGTCCAGAATAACCAGTCCGTCTGCCGCCAAGGCTTTTACGGCGTTAGCCGCGCATTCGGCCCGACGTTTGCCGTCAACCACAATCACGTCATATTTTTCATTATCCGCAAAAATCATATCTTCATAACCCTGCTTTTCATCGCAATAACGCATCTGCCAGTTCGGCGCACTGAATTCTGCCGAAAATTTTTCAAACCATTCCGGTTTGTCTTCGATACTGACAACCTTTTGCGCCCGTCCGGCCCAATACATGGAAGAATATCCCGCACCGAACTCAAAAACTTTTTTCTGCCGATAGTCAAATTGTGATAAATATTCAATTGCCGGATATGTGTACCATGGAATAGGATTACCGTCACGATCCAGACATACCTTTTCATTCATACTGCGTTCAATGGCAAAATCCTTACGCCACATATCTATAAACTGCTGAAATCTGTCACTGTACATTTTTTATCTCCTCTTTCTGCCTATAACAATCTTTTTATAAAAAGCCAAGAGTTTTCCGCTTTCCTGTAATATTTATTGATTTTAAAAAAAATTAGCCCTATATTTTATATGAATGATAAATTTAGGAGGAATTTTTTATGTCAGAAACTGAACAAGTTGTCCGCAAATCAGCGGTTGAACACGTTGATGAAGGTTTACGCCAATATATGATTAAAGTATTTAATTATATGGGCCTCGGTCTGGTGGTAACGGCTTTGGCTGCTTATCTTACCGTTAACACACCGCTTTTAAGCATGATGTTTTCTGTTGATATGACTGCCCAGACAGTATCTTTGTCGGTTCTCGGCTGGATTATAACACTGGCACCTTTGGCTATGATTTTTGCCTTTAATGCTGTTTTGGCAAAAGGCAGTCCTGCTGCCGCCCAGCTGATGTTCTGGGCATTTTCTGCCATTATGGGAATATCTATGGCTAATGTTATGTTGCTTTATACGGCCGAAAGCATTACCCGCGTCTTTTTAATTACGGCAGCAACTTTTGGCGGCATGAGCCTTTTGGGTTATACCACAAAAAAAGATTTAACCAGCATCGGCTCATTCCTGTATATGGGACTGTGGGGTATAATTATTGCCAGCATTGTTAATATTTTCATGAAAAGCAGCGGCGTCTATTATGCTATTTCTTATCTTTCTGTTTTAATCTTTACCGGTTTGACGGTTTATGATGTTCAGAAAATCAAAATGATGTATTATTCCGCTGATGACAATGATACCCTTACCCGCAAGGCCATTGTCGGCGCTTTGGAACTTTATCTGGATTTCATTAACCTGTTCCTTTCGCTGCTGCGGATTCTGGGAGACAGAAGATAAAAAAACATATCTTTATGAAAAGCGGCTTTCACAGCCGCTTTTTTTGTTGACTTCTGCATTTTATCCGTTTATAAAAGGGGCGAAATACCGAGAGTCTGCATGGGGCAGGCTTTAAATAATAATAATTAACCGGAGATTTAAAATGAAAAGAACTTATCAACCAAGCAAACTGGTTCGTACACGCCGCCATGGTTTCAGAGCCCGCATGGCTACTGTCGGCGGCCGCAAAGTATTATCCGCCCGCAGAGCCAGAGGCCGCAAAAAGATTTCTGCCTAAGTAGAACAATGAGCGAATTTCTGATTCTTAAAAAGAGAAAAGATTTTCTGAGAGCCGCCAAAGACATTACCATGGTTTCTAAAAATGTGATGTTGCAGGCGGCTCGACCTGTATCTGCCGATATTTCTCCCGAAAACAGCCGTAAAGCACGAATCGGATTTACGGCAACAAAACGTTTGGGTAAAGCACATATCCGCAACCGGACAAAACGCCGTCTGCGGGCTATTGTCCGACAGATTTATCAAAAATATGCTTTGGATAACGTCGACTACGTTCTCATCGGCCGTTTTGACACATGGTGCTGTCCTTTTGAAGACTTAAAACGTGATGTTATCTGGACTTTTCGAAAAACAAACAAGATAATCTTGCACGAGGATGAAAATGATGAAAAAACTCCTCATCCTGATTGTTAAATTCTACCAGTTTTTTATTTCTCCGTGGTGTCCCGGTGTCTGTCGTTTTCGGCCGACATGTTCGCAATATATGATAGAAGCCGTGCAAATCCACGGGCTTGTCAAAGGTTTATATTTAGGAGTAAAACGCATTCTTCGCTGTCATCCCTGGGGCGGCAGCGGTTATGACCCTGTTCCGCCAAAAGAAACAAGGCATAAGTTGCCATAAAAGCTTGCTTTTCTTACAAATTTATTTTAGATAAATTATATTTGTTTATGGAGTATATGATGACAAGTGACGATTTCAAAAGTTTTATAGCCGCTGTGGTTTTATCGGCTGTTGTTGTTTTGGGCTTTAACTATTTCTTCCCGCAAAAGAATAAAACGGAAAATCTAACCGCTGACGTTACGGTATCTGCCGAAACACAAACACCCGTTGCCGCCGCAGAGCAAAATGAAGAAGAACTGAGCGAAAATGCCGTCATCGTTCATGCTCCGGTTGCCGAAGTTTTGAAACAAGATGAACGTCTGAAAATCAGTAATAATGTCATCAGCGGCAGTATCCGGTTAAAGGGAGCGCGCTTTGATGAAATCCTGCTCAATAAGTATAAACTGACTTTAGATGCAGACAGTCCCGATGTCGAACTTCTGGCACCGGCTAAAACAGACAGCGCCTATTATGCAGACTACGGCTGGCTGTCCGGCGATAAATCTCTGCTGCTCCCGAACAAAGACACTTTATGGACGGTTGAAGGCAATTCCGAACTGACGCCGCAAACTCCCGTTACACTGGTTTGGAACAACGGACAGGGAGTTAAATTCATATATAACATTAAACTGGATGACAATTATTTGTTTGATATCACCCAAACCGTTGAAAATAACAGTGGTCATGCCATTACGGTTTATCCGTATGGTTTGTTCAGCAAAACTCTTATGACGGAAGATAATACCACCAGTGTCGTCCATAGAGGTTTTACCGGTATCCTTGATGGTGATTTAAAAGAAATTAAATATGACAAGCTGGATGCCGAAAAAGAACCGGAGACTTTTGAAACAACCGGCGGCTGGGTTTCCCTGACAGACAGATACTGGTTTAGCGCTTTTATCTTTAATGACTCATATAAAGCCAAAATAACATTGCGCAAAGTAAACGATTCGACGGTTCAGCTTGATTTTAAAGGACTTCCGATGCAGATTCAATCCGGAAGTACGGCAAGCTTCAGTTCACAAATGTATGCAGGCGCAAAAGAAATCAAACTTCTGGATAAATATGCGGAAACAATTAAAAAATTTGACCTTAATGTCGATTTCGGCTGGTATTATTTTCTGACAAAACCATTCTTTTATATTTTGGATTACCTTTATAATTTAATCGGTAATATGGGCTGGGCAATTCTGGTATTTGCAGCGCTGCTGCGGCTGCTGATGTTCCCTGTGGCCAACAAATCATACGAAGGTATGTCGAAAATGAAAAAAATCCAGCCAAAAGTTATGGCGCTGCAAAATGCCTATAAAGATGATAAAATGGCTTTACAACGCGCAACAATGGAACTTTATCAGCGAGAAAAAGTCAATCCGGCCTCCGGCTGTCTGCCAATACTTATTCAAATTCCTATTTTCTTCTCACTTTATAAAGTTTTGAATATTGCTATTGAAATCCGGCATGCTCCGTTTATCGGCTGGATTAAAGATTTGTCCGCACCTGATCCGTTGACGATTTCAACCTGGGCGCATATTTATGTGCCGTCTTTGCTGGATATCGGTGTCTGGCCGCTTATTTACGGCTTTACCATGTTTATTCAGTACAAACTGAATCCGGCACCGGCTAATAAGGACCAAGCCCGTATGATGGCCATGATGCCGTTTATCTTTGTGATTATGTTTGCCCATTTTGCTTCCGGACTGGTCATTTATTGGACGCTCAGCAATATTCTTTCCGTTTTTCAGCAAAAATATATCATGTATAAGAATGGTGTAAAATGAGTGAAAAATTCACAAAAGATGCTTTGGTAAAAGCTGATGAACAATTTAAACGTCCCTGCACATTTCTTATCAGTGTGGCTGATTTAGTGCAGCTGCCGGAAACGGATTTTGATGAAGTTGCTTTTGCCGGCCGTTCCAATGTCGGAAAATCAAGTCTGATAAATGCATTGTTTAACCAGTCAAAACTGGCAAAGACTTCAAGTACGCCCGGACGCACGCAACAGCTTAATTTCTTTAATTTTGATAACAAACTTTATCTGGTTGACCTTCCGGGATACGGTTATGCCAAAGCTCCCGAGAAACTGGTCCGACAATGGCAGATTGTTTTAAAAACATATTTGCGTGGCAGACCTACGCTTCGTCGTGTCTTTCTATTGGTTGATTCCCGACACGGTCTGAAAAAAGAAGACTTGGATATTATGAAGCTTTTAGATGAATCTGCTGTTTCTTATCAGATTATTCTGACAAAAACTGATAAGATTTCTGAAAAAGCTCTGCAGGAGGTTTCGGCAAAAATTGCGGCTGAACTGAAAAAACATGCCGCAGCTCTGCCGGAAATTATTGCGACCAGTTCGGAAAAAAGAACCGGCCTTGATTTGCTCAAAGCCGAGATATGTTCTTTTATGCCGGAATTTCAGTCTTAAGTAACCTCTGTGATAGCGCGTTGGTTCCCTAAACGGCAAATCTGAACGACATGTAATTTACGTTTCATTTCATCCAGCGTTTGCTCCACGTTTACCGTTCCCTGAGTCGATGCCTGAATACGCTTGATAAATTGCAAATAGGCTTCCTGTGAACTTTCAGCGTGAATCGTGGCAAAACAATTATCATGGCCGGAGCCCATTAACTGCCAGATACCACTGGCGTTACTGGTTGAAATTTCGCCTCCGATAATTGCATCCGGCGTAAAACGCACGACAAGGTCGATAATTTTAGAATAATCCATTTCATTAGCCTGATCGGTACGGGACATGACCAGATGTACCCGATTAGGATGCGGCACAATAAGTTCCCGTGTATCTTCCACCGTAATAATCCGCTTATGAATATCCAGTATTTTAAGCAGATTATTCAAAAATGTCGTTTTACCGGTAGAGGTTGCACCGCTGACCAAGATATGCTCGCCTCTTTTAATGTACAACAGCAAGCGTTCATAAGCATCGTCAGGCACCTTGATGTCCTTAAGCGGATTAAG
This sequence comes from Pseudomonadota bacterium, assembly GCA_030523245.1. Taxonomy (GTDB): domain Bacteria; phylum Pseudomonadota; class Alphaproteobacteria; order RF32; family CAG-239; genus RUG410. The sequence goes on along the minus strand of JAUNIW010000001.1, from coordinate 56,717 downwards.
TTTCTGTAAAGCCTGCCCCTGACGCATACCGTAATCTTCCAAACCAAAAGCAACATCATCCGCATGCAGACGAATTGCCAAAGCAACGCCTCCCGTTAAATCCTCTTCATCATACATTACGTTACGCCCGCAAATTGCCGAAAAACGATGGTCTCCCGGAATGGTCGCGTACACCAGCGGCGAACCTTGCAACGGGTCAAATTTCAGCTCATAGGTATTGGCTATAATATACAACAAATCCGTCAGGTATTCTTTACTCAGCTTCTCATCTTTATACATAACCCAAGGATAAGCTCTTTTACCACGCATACGCAGCCAGATTTGTCCGGCCCGATTGACCGCAACTTCCTCCAGATTATCTTGTGTGTACCAATAAGACAGGGGGCGTAAAACTGATTCCAAAACTGAAAAATCACTCATATTCAACTCCTATAATAACGAAGGCACATCACTATCTTCCGGAGAAATCGTCTGTTGCGGAATATTAGCCGGAACATTGCCGTTATTCTGTTCTGGACGTTGTCTCTGGGCCTGATTGGCTGCATTTCTTCTGTTTCTGGCCGCAGACCGATTTCCACCGGTCGGCCGGATATCTTCTTCATATTCTCCGCTGCTGGTAGAAGATCCTCTTGCCACAGCACTATCTCTATCCAGATATTCTCCCGGCGTTACCAGCCCATCAACAGTACCCCTTCCGCTAACGTTAGAATCTTTTGTCTTAGACAATTTCTGACTATTTAACCACAAATCTTTATTCGGAAAGATGATAATACGAGTTCCGGCCGGTACATACGTTACAGAGCGGATACTTGCTTTTGCTTCAATAATTTCTTCAAATATTGTGTTCATTTGATTTAAGAAGTTTTCACGGGCCTGACTTGCTGCTTCACTCTTAGAATCCGAACTCGTTCCATAATCTGTTGTCGTGCTGCCGTCTCCCGATGCCATCATATAGCTTGTTGCGCTTTCCATTGCCGTAATCAACATCGGTGCCGTATATTTCTTCAACAGTTGTTCATCCAAATAACCGATAGCGCCGGCACGTCCCTGAGCATCGGCTGTCTGGGCATCTCCTAAATCAAATTGCGAGCCGTCCGGCCGAATCAGACGCCGCCATTGAATTCCTATTTTTACAGCTCCGCCGCTGTTTCCGCCCATAGCACCGTTTTCGCTGCCTAAATCGCCAATAACACGGGAACCTGCCGGAATAATGATATTTCGACCTTCTTCGGCAAAGACATTTCTTTCAACAACTGCCGTAACCGGAATATTGGAACCCAGACCGTCGGAAGCATAAACCGAACGAGCTAAAACTGCCGGAATCGGCTTATCTTCAAGAATCATCTCGCTCATATCAACACGCCAGGTTGAAATCTGGCCTGCGTCTATACCGCCCCAGCCTTCTTCTTCATATCCGGTAAACGATGATACTTTAATATCTGTTCCGATAGAACCGACCTGCATTCCTTCTCGTCGGGCAGCCTGCAATTGATTCAATGCACTGGCTTTTGCCGGATCATAGCGTTCCCCCTCGCCGTATCCTCCTCCGGGACCTAACGAAGCCGGTTTATTTCCTATACCGTAGGCATTGCCGCTCCCGAATGTTCCGGCCGGTACAAACATATTTTGAGCCGATGAATTTTTGATTTCTTCAACACCTATCGGGTTGTATTTCATATCCACAATCATTCCATCCGGCGTTCTGAAACCAATCTGGCTGCCGTCTTCATTATATACTTTATTATCATCGTAAATGCTTCCCAGAATATCTCCGTCCGGACTCAGTGCTATTCCGATAATCCGCCGGTTAAAACTGCTGCCAGTTTGTTTCTGTTCCGTCGGTACCTTGTCTTTAGTCTTTCCTTCATCCTGAATCTGTACTTTTTTATAATCAGCCCAATCTTGCCCGCTGTCCGGCTTTTTCTCCGAAGCAATATAATATTGCAGCGGATAAGCTTTGGCAATTTCATTACCGCTGACATTCCGAATGATACCGATTTCCGCCAAATAACCGATATTCTGGCTGTTATAGTCTGTAACGCTGCCATCTATCTGTAATTCGCCGACTGCATTATTGCTGGCATCCCGTACCGTATAATCTCTGTTTCCCCGTGCGACAACCTGCCCTGTTTTATCAACAACAAAACCTCTGTCCATTTTACCCATTTTGCTGCCCGATATATTCAAAATCACGCCGTCTTTCATAATATAGCCGTAAACAACAAAATTGTTATCATATACATACATATCATACAGAGCAAAACCTATAACTTCGCCGTTATGCTGAACACTGCCGTCAAAATTAACCTGTCCGACATTTTCATTTTTTGCATCCCAAACTTGTCCGTTGTTTTGTACCATTCCCAAAAAAGTATTGTCATCGCGGAAAGCAACCTTATAACGCATAACATTACCAAGTGCTTTTTTAGATTTGGAAACAACTGTTCCGTTTGGCTGCATTGAACCTAATATCTGATTATTGTTATCGGCAACCGCACCGTTTTCTAAAACCTGACCGATGATATTGTTTTCAAAATCAATAACCGGATTCGGTGTAATCACACCATACTGCCATTTATTATCACTGTCCAGAATGATACCCGCACGATTGATACAGCCTAAACTTTTATTTGACATATCAACACCCTTTCCGGCATTGACCACTCCCGCATAATTGCCGTCAAAATCAATCAGTCCCGTTTCAAACACGGCATAGCCGATATACGAACCAACATCTGAAATCGCTTGTCCGTTTGGCAAAAGCCGCCCTATGGCCACATCACGATTGTTAATGACTTCACCCCGACCATTAACAACACCGATTTGCGTGCATTTGTCATTTCCCACACCGATAAACGGCAGCAATTTTCCCGTAACCGAATTATTATTGTCACTGACATAATTTCCGTATAAAACATGGCCGTAAGTATGGCCTTCCAAATCCATTACTTTTCCGTCTTCACCGGCATATCCCAATAAATCACCGTTTGTCCCGACAGCAATAAACCGAGACCCGGCATACCCGCGCAGAGGCATCATATTTTGACCGACACTGCCGTTAACGGCAACAACATTATATCCCGGTGTTACTTTATAGACGGCTTCCCCTTTATCATCAAAAATTATATTTGTTGAAGATAAACGTCCTAATGGCAGGCCTTTAAAACCCAGAGCATAATAAATATCCAGTTGATTACCGATATATCCGTTCTTTCCGGTTAAAACACCATTCATATTCAGTCTGACATCAGAAACATCTCGATACAGACTGCCGTTAGGTGTTAAATAAGAATATATCTGTCCTTCCAAACCATAAACAGGAGATAAGCGCTGACTACGACCGTCCAGTTTATTTTCTGAGGTCATCAAATAACCAAACGGCGAAACTTTTTTACGTTCTGCACCATCGAGGACAAAAGCATTCATCTCGGCCGAACCGAGAATTTTATTGTTGCTGCCAATCGCTATATTGTTTTCCAACAAACCGCCGGCCAGCATACCGTTTCCGTCAAAAGCCAGACTGCCTTTTATACGGCCGATTGTGCTTCCTTTAAGAGAAATATAGGTTCCGTTACTCATAGCCTGACCGCTCAAATTACCAAGCGTATTGAAAACAGGTCCTGTTACGGTTATCTGACCAATCTTATTATTATTTTGATCATAAACAAAACCGCCAATACCGATGTGTCCGGCAATTTCCGTATTATTCAAAACAAGTCCTTTAGGTGCTACACGGCCGAGATAATGACCGGTATTGTCATTAGCCGTTGCGGATAACGGAACAGAGAAACCTATAACCTCGTTGTCCTTGTTTACAATATTACCGTCAGCCCGATAAAAAGCAACGGCATCTGTCCCGTTGACAACGGTTCCGTTATAGGTAATAATTCCCATATAGCGCCCGTTCAAATCAAAGGCATATCCTGTACAAACAAGACGCCCCACTATCTGATTCTGGTTATCATAAACATACTCATTAGCATGTATTTTACCGATATCTTTGCCTTCAAAGTTAATTACCCGTCCGGACGGTGAGATGCTGCCGATAAATTCTCCGGTCAGGGATACAACCATTTTAGATGACATCAAACGACCGTCCAAAAGATATTCTTCTCCGGATTTACGATACGCATAGCCATTGGCCGAAACAAAACCGACTTCATTACCGTCCAGATTGGTATATGTTCCGGCACCTGTCAGACGGCCAACGGTACTCCCGTCAGAAGCGTAAATCAGCCCCGGAAACAAAATGGCACCGATTACGTTAAACTCTTCATTGACAACTAAACCATTCGGTAATGCCCTGCCTAAAGATTTACCGGTTTCACTGCGGACAAAACCATCACTGTTGACTTTACCTAAAGGCCGGTTATCCATACCGATAGCCACACCCTGCGGGATGACGCCGCCGATAACTTCATTGTCATTATTCAAAATTAAACTGTCTGCCGTAATATACCCGATATTCTCGCCGTCGGCATTTATAACCAAACCGTTGGAAATAACCTGTCCGATAACATTACCGTTAAAATCCACGGCCGTAATCTCAACCGCATAGACTTCTGCCGCAGACACAAAAGCTATTCCTAATGAAAGGATTATTACCTGCAGATATCTTATTATTCCGCTTTTTTTCATTAGTTCCTCCGATTTTTCGCTACTTCAGGCAACAAATACCCTGAAACATTTCTGTCCGCATCAATAAACGAGCCGTTACTCTTCATATAACCGATTTCTTTATTGGCATTTTCAATAACTTTTCCGTTTGCTGCCAGACGTCCGGCATAATCTCCGTTATTGGATAATATGGTACTCCCGATGTTATAAACATGTCCGAGTATATTATTTTTCTCATCTACGGCTAATCCGTCCGTAAGTAATTTACCAACTTCATTGCCTTTATAATAGATTTTACCGTTAAAGCCGACAAAACCCTTTACTTTATCATCATTGCCGATAACAATATCACCCGATACAACCTCGCCCAAAAGCCGGCCGTCACTGCTAGCAACCTTGCCGTCAGCCATAACATTTCCCGATAATGAACGCTGCTGATCCATAAAACTGCCGTCAGGCAGAACCGTTCCGATGACTTTTCCTCCGAAATCAATAACGATTCCGTCTGGCAAAGCAGATATATTCTGATTGGTAACTCCACCCGGCAGCAAAGCTGTGATATTATGGTTGTCTGCCCCTTTGACAAGCCCGTAAGCATCTGCATAACCGACATATTTTCCAAAAATATTTACCATTGCCGTTTCCGGAAGAACTTCCCCCATCAGACGTCCGTCTTTGACAACATGACCGTCCGGAACAACTCTTCCCGTTATATCACCCCGTTGATATTTATTGCCGTCCAAATCTACGTTCTCGGCATTTTCCAATTCAACAACATCGCCCGAAGCGACAACATAGCCTAAGTAACTTCCGTTGTAACCGCGGACACCGCCTTGTTTAACAATTCCGCCAAGTTGCCGGCCGTTTTCATCAAAAAATTGACCTTTGGCATCAATACGGCCGATAATCGTGCCTTTTATATCCACGATACTTAAATCATAGTTGACATAGCCTAAAAACTGGCCGTCCATGTCAACAACGTATCCCGTTTTCAAAAATCTGGCCGGTGTTCCATTATAAAGCCCCGTACCGTTACCGCTGATTTTATCAACAATCTTGCCTTCTTCATCATAAACATTACCATCGGCAAAAAGATGTCCCATAATATTGCCGCGGCCGTCTATCAATATATTTACTTCCGGTGCCGCAAAACCGATAATCTGGTTATTTTGGTCGGCAACCAGATTCTTCAAAAACAAATGTGCTCCGGTTTTTCCAATAGAAGGCATTTTTCCTTTTTTATCAAAAACACCCAAAGGTTTACCTTTCAGGTCAAAAATATAATGCGCATCCGAAGCTCTCCCGATATAAGCCATATCTTTATCAAAGACTTCTCCGCGGTTATTCACGCATCCGATAATATCCAGACCGTTTTGGCGTAAAGTACCATTTGCCTCCAGCGTTCCCATTGGCTGCCAGTCTAAGGACATAACCGTTTTCTGTTCTACCAGATGACCTTTTATCTGGGGTTTTTCCAAGTCCAGCACGGTTCCGTCCGGATTTAAGCATCCAACCTCTTTACCGTAGGCATCCCGCACATAACCATCGGCATTAGCCTCTCCGATGTAATTGCATTCATCATTATAAACACTTCCGGTTTCAACCATTTTTCCGGCAAAAACACCCTCCGGTGTCCAAACCGTTCCGTCAGGATATATCCTTAAATCCGTATCGTTGCCGTCCCGACGAACTACGCCGTCTTTGTCCAGTTTATACTCATATTTGCAGCCCCAGTTAACAATATATCCGTAAGGCACACCTTTTGCCAGAATTTTTGTACCGCCTTTATCCATTACAAGACCATTCGGGAGCATTTTGCCGACAACTTTGTTTTGGCTGACAACCTCACCACGATTATTAACTTCACCCAAAACTTTGCCGTCCGGTGTTATCGGCAGCAAAGACCTGTTCAGAAGCCCGCCTATCGTAACCAGACCAAATGCACGAATATTACCGTCTTTGTCGACAATACCTATAATATTACCGTCTTTATCCCGAACGATATTGTTTTCATCAACCCAGCCTATTGTCTGCCCGTTTTTATCCAAAGCAAGATTAGAGTTTTTATCTCTTCTGCCAATAATTGAAAGTTCTGAAATATCCGATATATTTTTATTACCGATTACATTACCGTCGGCATCAACATAACCAAAAACCGTTTTGTCGTTACGCGCCAGGCCGTTTTCATCAATATACCCGATAACATTACCGTTTTCATCAAGAACCAAATCCTGCCAGTCACCGGCTTTTCCGATAATCTTACCATTCTCGTCGACAATATTGCCGTTTTCATCTACATGACCGATAACATTACCATTAAAATCTCTGGCTATGCCGTTTTCGTCAATATACCCGATAACATTACCGTTTTCATCAAGAACCATCTGGGCGGCAGAACCCCGCTTGCCGATTTTCTGCTGCTGATTAACATTGCCGTCGGCATCAACAAAACCCACAACATCACCGTTTTCATCAACAACACGACCATTTGGCATAATAACACCTAAACGGTTGCCGTTCTCATCAAACGCAACTTCACCGGATTTTGCCACGTAACCGATAATATTGCCGTCTTTGTCAACAACCTCGCCTTTTTCGTTCACGCGGCCTATAACATTACCGTCAAGATCAACCACCGTACCGTCTTCAAGCACCCGTCCGATAATGTTACCGTTGGAATCATACACATACCCGCTGTCCACGGCATGTCCCAAAATTTCTCCGTTCAGGCCGACAATCGTCCCGTCAGACAACATTGTACCGATAACATTGCCGTCCATATCATGCGCTACGCCGTCGGCATCAACGTAACCGATAACATTGCCGTTGTCGTCCAAAATCAGTTTTCCGTTAGAAGCAACACCAATAATATTGCCGTCTTTATCAACAATCATGCCATCAGCGTTCATACGCCCTATTTCATTGCCATTGGCGTCCCTGACAATACCGTCCTCTCCGACAATACCGATTATTTTACCGTCCGGACCGATGGCATAACGAACACGCCCGTTGCTTTTCAAATCCGTCTGAACAGTATTTCCCGTGCCGTTATCACAAAAATTGCAGTCTTCTTTATGAATGGCATTTCCATATACGGGAACTTCATCATGCTTGGCATTTTTATCGGAAACATTTGTTTCATGCCAACTGATTTTGAAATTATTTTGAACATTTCCGGCTATTGTCGGCGTCCATTTCATGGTAACCGTACAAGTTATTTTGCCGCGTAATTCCTTATTGTTACAATTTGTCTCAAACGTAAACCCCTCAAATGCAACTTCTTCCAAATCTACGGAAAGAATACGAATCGCTCCTTTACCGTTTGTTCCGATAGTCAAAACATTCGTGGCATCACTTCCGAGAACAACCTGTCCCATATTTATCGGATTTGGCGTCAGGGTAATCGGCCGCTCTATTTCTTCGGCTTCGTTAAATTCTATGTCCGCCTCATTATTTGTTGCCGTACCCATTCCCAAATCAGATTCAGCATCTATGGTATCCTCAATTTCATAATGCTGTTCTTCTTCCGGTGTTTCCGTTGTCAAAAGCATTAACCCGAACAAAAAAACAAATAAGGTAATAATTCCGACAATCAAAATTATCCGGTTTGTTTTGCGGACATATCTGTCCGAATGTGTTAATACTTCTTTACTCATCTTTTTTTACTTTATTGCACTCTCACAACACTACAAAATACACCGCCGCGCCCCAGCTGACTGCATACGGAATCTCCGGTTTCCAAGCTTTTAACCGGTCCAACGCGCAAGTGGAACAATTCTTTTCCCTGCCCGTCTGCCGGTGCGTCAACCGAATAAAAAGGTTCATACCCGCCGAGCAATGCCGAATAGCGACCGGATAAATCTTTCCACAGAGTTTCAAGATTATTCACATTTGAATCTGTGCCCAACTCTATCGACAGATTTTCTCCGTCTTGTCCGATAAATGCACTGCCGTACTTATAACGCGGATACGGATTTTGGACATCAGGATTGCAATTGCTTCCGGCTTTTATCATTTTGGAACAGTCAACATTTGCCGGCATTCCGCTTCCTCCGGATATACCGGATGATGAAGCACTTCCGCCCGCGCCGCCGTCAATATTATTCGGCAGGCGAATCATGTTTGAGCCGTTTCCGTTACTGAAAATAATACCGGAATCCGCACCTGACACTGCCGCGCCGCCGGCAACCGCACCGGCTGCAACACCGCTGTTCAAAGCACTTGTTTCCGCACCGGAACTGCCGCCTGCTCCCCCATTGCCATTGTTACTGTTTCCGCTGCGGCCCGTTCTCCCGTCCGGAATGGCCGGAGCAACATCCCAGTCGTTCGGATTATCGGCATACGATACATACTGCAAACCTTCTTCATCTGAACGACGCAATTTCAGGCAAACCATTCTTTTACCGCTGCGCATAACCATATCACCGATACCTTCTACAATAATCAGGCGGTTGTTTGGCCCTTTTGTCCGAAAACCAACCGGCGTTTCAACGCGTTCGACGATTAACGTCACAATCGGACGCTGTGTCATATTCAAAGCTTTTTCGCCCAAATCAATATAGGTAAAAATATCATCGCGCCAGACACGTTCCGGTGCTATCACGACATCATCCGGATTTGGAACATAAATCTCGATATCAAATCTGAATTTTGCCGGATCAATCGGCAGGCTTCTCAACCAATCTTCTTTTTGAAAACGATTGGTAAAGGTCGAATCCACCAATTTATCGCCTCCCGGACGAAAATTATTAGCATTTATGTGGCCTGAACCACCGCCTAACGACCCCACGCTGCTACTGGGACTACCTCCCGACGTGCCGTTTTTTCCGACAACATCAATATCTATAATGGCATTCGTCAAGCGCTCTGTATTAACGCCTTCACTTTTAATATAAAAAACATATTTGTTACCGGAGCGGCCTTCAATCACAACGTTGCTGTCCACACCAACCTGACTGCCGCTGCTCGGATAAAGCATTACCGTATTCGGTGATGAAATATTTCCGGAAAATGAACCCGTATCACCAAAAGAAACTCTTTCAATAAATTCCCATTCCGGAAAGTTTACCAGTGTTATCATTCCTTCACGTACACGTATCGGTAAAACCAAATCAGGAGTCCAATAATACTTGGAGTACGCCGGTTTTGTCTGTCCTTCACCCAAATTCTGTAAAGGATCCTGCCAAGCGCTTTGAATCATACCGATTGAATTAAAACCGGCATAGTTCAAATTCATCGGCTGATAATTTCCTTGCGACTGTTCATCATACTGATCCAAGCTTTCCGTATCTGATATCAGCTGAGCCGGACAAATATTGGCCATACCTACCAACCCTAACAAAACGCTCCATTTTACTAAACTCATTTTCATTTTTTTATCCTTAATGGTTAATCTTTCAATTGCTTTGTTCCGTATGAAATGACTTTAAATCCGACCGGATTTTTCAACCTTTCTTTATATTGAACTCTTCTTGGCTGATATTGCACCTTCAGACTGGCACGGTAACGAATTGTCTTTGGTGTGTATGATGACGGCAGATAATAGTCCACTTTATATTCTACCTGCCATGTTCCTTCTTCGATTTCATTGACGGTTAAAATCTTAACGGAACTTGTCAAGCCGTCTTGTTTCATACGCTGCATCAGTTTGCGGCCTGTATTTTTCAAAAAGTCCTGATAAACAATAGATGATGACATTTCCTGCAAATCACCGCCGTTCTGCCATCTGACTTCCATTTCTTCGGTGTCCGGCAATAAAGTCGTACGCAGCAAAATATATTCGCGAATAAATGTTTCGGTAATAGCCTTATTCGAATCCATATTGCGTGTATAGGGAACAATCCGGTAAACCTGCTCTTCCTTATTGCTTAAGGTCAACAGATACGGCTCTACCCGATACAACGGAACAATATTGGCAATGGTCAGCAATAAGATTATATTGCAACAAAGGCTGACGGCGGTCACAACGGCAAACGCACGTGCCGTCCACAAATATCTTTTCTCACTGGCATTAACAACCAGACTATCTTCATTACGGTTAATACGCCGTGTACCGGAACGCATTCCCGGCCGAACCTGTGAACCGGAATTCAAAAGTTTTTGCTGCGTATTGTTTACCCCCAGTTGATCAGCCATATCTGCCTCTTAATTTAAATTGTTTCCCAAAACCAATCCGGTACGTTTTTTATGGTTTCTACCTGCATACATGCACAGGGAGAGAGTTTTAACTCGTTCACATCTTTACCCGGACCGATGGCTTCCGGTTCATAGTATGAACCAAAAAGGCTGCATGCCGATAAAATCAGCAATAAACTCATTATCAATAAAATTTTTTTTGACATTTGCATATCTTCCATTTTCTATATATAGAATCGACTATACCCAAGGGATTATCAGGCTTTTACCGACTTTACGGTTTCTTCCGGATACTCCTTTGGGTATTATATTAAAATAAAAAGATTAAAATTGCTTAAACAAATTATTCACGAATTTCATCTTGATTATATTTAATCACCGTAAATCCGAGCGGATTTATCAGACGAGCATAAACCGCACCACGCTCAGGAATAAAACGCGGTGTTAAAGAAGCTCTCATTTTTGTTTTTTTCAAGGTAAGTCCGTTCGTTTCATTTTTTTGTGAAAGATTATAGATTGTAAAGTTTACAATCCAAGCCGGACTGCTTTCACTGACCTGACCGACACTGTCAATGCGGACTTCTTTTGAGTAACCTTTTTCAAACATTCTGCCGACATCTTTTATATTTTTTCCGACAAACTCCCGATAGACCTGCGGTGTGGAAAGATATGCCACAATACCTCCCGGTCCCCATCTGGTTCTCATTTCATCCTCGTCATTTATAACCGTGTTTCTCATAATGACATATTGTTTAACAAATAATTCTGTCATTTTTTTGATAGATGGCATTTTAGGTGTTATCGGTTCATATCTGACCATTGTTTCCGAATCATTCTGGCTGGTAATCAGCAGCGGTTCGACAATAATCTCCGGTGCCAGACGGAAAATAACCAAAGACGCACAAAGGAATGCTCCCAGCGACAAAACCGCACAAACCATAACCAATCGAGAAAGCCAGCGGAAATAAACTTCCTTTGCCGAACGCCCGTTTATTCTGTCATCTGTTACATATTGCGGATTAAAGCTTTTCTGAGGCGCATTCGCATCGGCTATCAGCTTTTTATCCATTCCGTTATCTAACTCGGCCATTTTCTATTTTACCTCACGGATACACGGCACAGTACGGTGCCTGCATTCTTTGAATATCTCTTTCATAAGCTTTGTCGCTTTCCTCTTCATAAGCTTTCTCCACAGCCTGATCAGCCTCCGCCGTTTTCATTTTTTCGGACAATTCATCCAAATCGTCCTCGGCTGATATCTGAACTTTTTCTTCACTGTCTGTTTCCAAAACCTTAATGGCATTTTGCAATTTTGCTTTATTATGTTTTATAATATTAGAGGTTCCGTTGACAGCCTCCGTCAATTCTCTCAAACGACGCAGACTGCTTGTTTTATGATCTTTAAGAACCTGCTCGGCTTTCCGGTAATCTTCCTCGTCATACAAATCAAAATCATCTTCTATTGTATAACCCAGCGAATTAAACATTTCGAGAAGTTCTTCTTTTATTTTATCAACCTGAATCTCTTGTTGCGCACATACTTCAGCCATCATTTTTTCGCCTTCCATATTATCCAGATAATCACCAAACTGGTTGCGCTCAAACATCATTCGTTTTGCATTATAATAATCCTGATGACCTTCCTCTTCATCCAATTCCGTTGACTTATTGATAACTATGACGGCATCCTGAAGAGCCTGATTAAAGCTCAGTTTTGTAATCTTTATGTATTGCGGCAAAATCGTTCCGCCTATAATTGACGGTATTTCGACAACCTGTACTATTTGCCCCAGTTCACTTCCTTGTTTCAGCTTGCTTGCGTTTTCTGCCGCACCGACGCTCAGACACTGGGCCACATTTGATACAACATCCAATACGGCCGTCGGACATGATTTCTTCTTTGTAGAAAAGTTTTCCAGTCCCGTACACTTAACACTGCCCGGCAACGGTTCCGTATATTTGAAAGCCTTATCCGTTGCCGTTACATATTTATTTCCAACCTTACAAGGATAAATACCGGACGCCCTGAACAATTCTTCAGAATCTTCACTCTTCAGAAATTCAGTCAAATCCAGACGCTGCTCCACAAATTGGCGGTGTCTTAAGGCATATTTCCAGATTTCCGGAATATCCAGACCGCTCTCCGTAAAACTCGGGCCAACCAATGTTATGTCTTTCACGGATGCCGGTTCACTGTCTATACCGCCTTTTTTATACTTCAAAACCGTATCATAGTCTTCCAGATCAAAGTGGAAAATCTCCCTGAACGGCGCAGAAATTGTCGCCGCTGTTTTCGGTGTCATGAAGTCTCTTTCTCTCGCTACAAGACCGACAAAATAGTCACTGTCTGCAACTTCTTTTTCTTCACCGGCTACTTTTGACAAGGTTATTGCCATTGCCTTGGCAAAAACAGAATAAACATCAGATTCAATATTCATCTCCCGCAAATCCTGCAACAATTTTTTATGTATCGCGGCAACATCCGTATTATTCGGCAAATAGATTTTATCGCCTAAGCCCCTGATTTTCTGGTAACTGTCATTAATCAACGCCACAGCCTGCTCCTGCACATTTTTCGTCAAGGTGGAAATCAACGATATTATCGGCATTGTCTCTGCCAGCTTATCCAGAGCTGTCTTGTAAGCAGTTACTTTTGCCTGATAATCTTCTGCTGCTTTATCAATTTTGGAATTATATTTATCCTGCACATCATTGTAATCTTTAACGAAATCAGCTTTTACCTGAGATATTTGTCTGTCAATTTTACCCAGTCTTTCTCTATTCCTTTCTATATTTCTCTTCAGACTTTCTGTTTGATTAGAAAGATTATTCTTTTCGATAACCGCTTTCGCTTTGGCTTCGTCATTTTCAGAAATTGAATTTTCATAACTTGCCCGCTGCACTGATACTCCCGAACCTCGTTCCAGCTTTTTGCCATAAATCAAAGCATCTTCCGATTCCGGATTATTTGCACCGGCTCGGCTGATTATCTTTGTTTTCTGGTTTAATTCATCAATCGTATTACTCAGCTTTGTGCTGTCCCTGTCCATTTCGTTATAAATCGTTTTCTTTTGATTTTGCAATGCAGACAACTGTTTATGATAGTTTGCCGTCAATTCTGATAACTTCTTGTTTTCTTCTTCCAGAAGCTTGTCCAATTCGTCCGGTTCCGGTCCTTTCTTCACGCTGTTCAGCAATTTATTAACAAGCTGCTGATCTTCTGCTTTTTGCTGGGCGGCCGTTTTAATAACTTTGCCGTTATTATCACGGATATCCTCATATTTATAGGTATCTTTTACAGAAGCAGCCACTTCCGGCAACATCGAAAGCAATGTTTCCTGAGATAAATATTTTTTCATATTTTCATATTTATTTTCCAGATACGCATCATAGAAATTGCGAACATCGTTCCAGACGACATAACCGGCTTTTACTTCTCCGAAATCCGAACGGCCGTTTATGGCATCAGAATTTATCTGACGAGAAATCTCAGCTCCCAATGTCCAGTTCATCAGTCCGCTTTTTCTTGATTCGGCATAGACCTCATCTTCTATAGACGGCTTTTTATAAGCCTTTGAATTCTTTCCGTCTTTATCCTGCTGATAAGCCTTATTTCCAAATGATTTCAGCTTATCTAAAGGCATAACACCTTCCGAATCCATATCCAGTTCTTGAGATATATAGATTGAATCTTCACCGTTGCTTACCACACTGTTTACAATACCTTCAGCATCCGCTTCGCCATTCTGAATATCCGTTGTATAAACGCCGTCATAATTCAGATTTGCTTCATCCTGAGCACTGTTATACAACCCTTTCAGCCAGGCATATATACCTTTTTCCGTATCCTCATCCGCAGCAAACTGATAGATATAGCTGCCTTTTACGGTTTCAACCTTTTTCTGGCAAGTGTAGCCGTCACTCGTCTTAGAACAGCTTTTTCCGGCCCAGGCCATCCCCGGATTGTTAAAATAGCGGGACAAGTAATTCAGAACGCAACCTTCTGATTTGAAAAGAATCTCTTTAGATTTATTGTGGTATTCTTTCATTTGATAATAGGTTTTGAACACATCACGATAACGTGGTAAAGATTGTTTATAGTTGTGAGCCAAAATTGCCTCATTCATTTTTTCGGTTGCTTCGGCAACAACTTCCATATTATCAAATTCAGTTTTATTTACCGGAGATTCAATACCGGCATCATCCAGCGTATCAAAGTCATCCTTCGTTTCGACGGAAGCCGATGCCACTGTCCGGACAGACATTTTTTCTGCCGTTTTGACCGGTTGAGCCAAATACAAATCTTCAACACTGCTTTCCTTTTTCTTATCTTTTTCGTCTGCTTCAAACTCCAGAACTTTAATGCCCTTATTGATGCTTCTGACGGCATCATATTGAGCATTCATTGCCGATAAAAACTGGTTATAACGCATAATTTTATCATAAATTCTGGCAGCTGTTAATGCATTGCGGGCCAGACAAACTTTATCTTCCGTACCGTCTTTCTGGCAGTTATATTCTTCCATGCCTGCCTCGGAGCAATCTTCGCCGGCAACCAGACATTTTTCGATTTTATCGAGTTCGGCCAGCATACTTTTTAATTCTATATTCATTTCACGTCCCGTAATGTACATTTCCATTGTGCTGTCCATTACAAACTGACGCCCGATATTGTCATAAGTTACTCTGACATTACCGTTGTTTGAAGGATATTGGAAAAACAGCTTTACAAAAGCTTCTTTAACTTTCCCTTCATCATCTATTTTTCCTGCCTCGGTCAGCTTACTGTCTTCAATCGTACGCGAATATGATACGACTTTCTTGCGTGAAAGAACGTTATTATAACGTTTCATAAATTCGGTGTTGGCCGTTGACAAGGCATAACTCTTGGCGTTTTGAGAAAGGGAGGTAATCAACTGACCGCCTTTATACTTGTCATATAAAGATTTTACTTCGGCAGCTGATGTCAATACGGTTGCAATCACGGCCGGTGTACATTGATAGCAAACCTGTGTGGCATACGGTAACAGCGGCGTATAGTCATATATTATGGCTTTGGCAGGCTGATTGATTAAGAGGCTGCTTGCTAAAATAATTGTGCATATAATCTTTTTCATGGTCAGCTCCTTTATTACAGGCCTAAAGAATGAAGGCCGCTGTTTACTTTATCCGAAACACTGGATGAATCAAGATTCTTCCGAAGCGCATCCTGTCCTTTGTCCATCGCTTTATCCCAAAGCTTCTGCACGGCGGATTTCTTTTTGTAAACGTAGTCATCCAGATTGAACTTCGTCACGTCTTTTTTGTTATTTCTGTATTTATCGGTCCAGCTGTTCATTTCGGCAACACTGTTAAACCGGATTTCCGCCAGAAGCAACTCGGTATAACGCGCAGCAATTTTGGCTTTTTGAATATCTACGCCGATTTTCATGGCATTACCGCCGAAAATACCGTCAGCTTCTGTTGTTTTATCCAAAAGGGCATCTCTTTTATCTGCAATGCTCTGTCCTTTATAAGCACCGATCATAATAACCCGCATCAGATTCTGCAGAGAGCGGTAATATTCTTTCTGACGGTTGGCCCGAACCCGCGCCATTGTTTCGGAATTAAGAACTTCATATTTACCTAAGAAAAATTCATCAATATTGGCTCCGTACATTTCATCCAGACGCTCAGCCTTTTCTTTTTCTTCAATACTTTCACCATCTTCTGATTTTTCACCAAACAAGTCTAAAACTTGTTCTACCTTTATGCTGTCCATATAGCTTTGGACCTCATTGGCTTTTCGTTTTGCAATATCGGCATTTATCTTAAGTTCTTCTTTTCTTTTATCCCGTGCCGACGCTTTACGTTCAATTTCTATTTTTGTTTTTTCCAGTTCGTCTTTTCTCGTCATAAGTTCTGCTGTTTTTTCCTCGTCACCGGCAGCCTGTTCAATTTCTTTGTTAATTTCTTCCAAAGCTTTGTTAATTTCAGCCAGTTGTTTGGTTCGTTCGGCTTCTAAGGTCTGAGCATAATCTTTAAAAAGGTTTTCTGCCGTCGCAGCCGATAACGACAAATTAGCATAATCTCTGGCTGAATCATTAAAAGCAGCACCAACATCAAATTCGCCGTTTTTCAGCTGATTTCCCATATTTTTAACGAAATCCTTGCCAACATCGCCTAATTCCGTCATAAGCATATTGAAGAGAGCGGAACCTTCCAAACCTGTTGCCGCCATAACTTTTCCTTTTAAATCAGACATCGCGGCATTGTATTCTTCTTCCATATCAGTTTTATACGTTTCCACCTGCTTTCCAACCTCTTCTGCTTGAGCAAAAAAGTCCAGTTTATGAGCCGCATAAGCTTTTGTGTTGTTCAAAATACAAATCAACGCAACCAGAGCAAGGATTTGAATTTTTTTACATATATTTTTCATGGCCTTTCCTTTCTCTCTGATTATTTTGTTCCGGTTATTGTAAAGTGCCAACCGTCGCCTCTGATGGTCGTCTTACCGCCTTGGCCTGACGATGCCGGCGGCGTTGTGGAAGGCGTATCAGATGTCGTGTCAGAAGCCGTTCCGGCCGGTGATGTGCCTGCAGCTGTCCCTGATGATGTCGTGTCAGAAGGTGTTCCGGCCGGCGGCGTTGTAGAAGGTGTATCAGATGTCGGTGTACCGTTGTTTGTATTTGAGGACGGCTTTGTACTTAAATCACCTGCTCCGCCGGCCATATCGCCTAATCCGTTTAATGCACCGCTTATATCGCCATTGCTCACACTATTTATCGTATTTCGGCCCGAGCCGGCAATATCCACACCTGTTCCGATATTATTTATAGTTCCTTTTACACCCTCGCCAAGAGATCCCATATTGCCTGCGCTGTTAACAACACCGCCGATAATACCGAGGGCATCATCACCCCGTTCTATACGGTTTGCCGTATCTGTAACCGTTGTTATACCTGATCCGACATCTTTAAATATATTTCCGGTTTGGCCGTTAACAAATCCTGAGTCACCGATATTTCCAAGTGCACCGCTGGCAACTTTATCCCAATTGCCGTCTTTGGCATCTTTTATGAGACCACTTCCTTTATTATACATATCCGTTAAAGACATACCTTTATTATCGCCTCCGCTTAACGGATTAGTTAAACCGGTATTATCCAAACCATTTTTATTATCTTCATTCTCTTTTTTATCTTCTTCGGCTCTTTTTTTGTTCTCTTCGTCAATCTTTTCAATTGCCGAATTCAGATATTCAATTGTTGCCAACTGACCATAGTGATTAGACTGAGAGTCCAAAATACTTTTCCAGCGACCATCCGCACGTACTGAAACTTTTTTATAAGCGTCAAGAACTTGTGTCAAATCCGTCGGTTCGTTTTTTTCTTCTTCGGCAAGCTGCTTTTCCTCATTGATAATGGCCCGACGTGCAACCAAAGCTTTGGCGAACATTGTCGATACATTTTCAACCTGCAGCCGGTTCAGTTTCTTTTTCCGTAAAACGGCTTCCGCGCTATCTTTTGCCACCTTACTGTCACGCGACATTTTTTTACCGGTAGAATGAGCCAGTAAAGGTGTCGGCGTACTGCCTTTGACGGCATCTTTTAATCCCCCCAGACTCATCGAGCGGATTTTTATATTGCTCCCGTATTTCATTGCCGCATCAATAGCAAAACCTTTTGCTTTGTTTTTTAAATCCCCTAAAACATCACGACTGTTGACCAATTCCTGCAAATTCATTTCATAACCGATATAATCGGAAACTTTTTCATCAATAACTTTTTGATAGTTTGTGAGCTGATCCTGAGCAAAAGACATGACATCTATGTCTGCCTTTGCGACATAAGGAGACAGGACCAAAATCGTACTGCATATTACAGCTATTTTATTTTTCATTTCCTTTCTCCTCATGATTCTTTTATAATTCAGTAATGTTTTATTCTTTGTTCATCATTTATATGCGGTAAAACTTATCTGCCGAAATTTTCCGCCTTTTAGCTTTCTAATTTCCTTTTCCGGTCCCTTCGACGACGACTTCATCCAGACAGCTGATACAATTTCCGCCTCTGCAGACAATATAACCGGTACCGTTTGATTCATAGAGACCATCCGGACAAGCTGCTGTATTCTTTCCATCCGAACATTTACCGATACCGTCGGCAGAAGAGATAACCGTATGCGTTGTAATTTTGTTCAACCCGTCTTTTGAACACATCTCTGCCGTATCCGAAGATTTAACACCTTCCGATGTACCGTTTTCACCTTCTTCTTTCGAACCTTTTTCTCCCGAGCCTTCTTTTCCCGTACCTTCTGAAGATGTCTTGGAAGAACTCTTATTCTCTAAAACATTTTCTGAATCGGACACATCTGCTATAGCTGAAATATCAACTGTTTCTATTCCCAAAACAGCTTCATATTTCAATCGTTCCGCATACAAATCGCGCATGGAGTTTATCACATCGGTAGAAATACTGAGGGCATTTGCTGCAGCCACATTATCTTCATGCTCGGTCTGAGTTTGGCTCACGGCATCACCTACAGAATTCTGAACTTCTTCATAGTTGGCAATTGCCGCTCCTTTAGCGATGGATTGGGCCATCATTGTTGACAACTCTTCATAGCGAATCAATCCGTAATCCGCCTGAGCTTCCTGCCGAGTCGAAGCATCCGAACTTTTAAGGTTTTTAATAAGTAAATTTATACAATCAGATAACTTTTTCGTATCCTGAAGCATATCCTCGGCATTGGTTTTACAATAAATTGCCATTGTATTCGGAATAATCTGCCGGCCGTTATAGACCCCCGTGTATATTTTTCCGGAGGAAGATGCTCCGCCTGTCGACTTCTCTGAATCAGCTGCCCTGACCGGACAAGCGGCATAAACCGTCAGCAAAGAAGCAAGCACCGCGCATTTAAGAATATTATTAGATTGAAAATTCATTGTCCTGCTCCTTTTAATTGGTTGTTCCGCTCTTATTATTCAGCTGTTTTTTTAGTTGCTCCAACTCATCTTTGAGCTGCTGCAGTTCTTTTTTGGATTGTTCGGCTTCGGCCTTGGCCTTTTCTAATTCTTTTCTGGCCTGTTCAGCCTCTGCCTTGGCTTTTTCTAATTCCGTCTGAGCTGCTCCGGTATCGGTCTGAGTCTGAGCCTGAGTCTGATCTGTTTTCTTTTTAGCATTTTCTTCGGCTTCTTTCTTTGCCTTATGTTCATCAGACAGTTCTTTACCCAAGCCTTTTCCGGCATTATATATACCAGAACCGACCTTAACCAGTCCGCCGCCGTCCTCAACCGCACTAATAGTTCCAAACACTGCGGAAGATGCCGAACGACCGTGTTTCTTGGTCCAATTATACAGACTTTTCAGGGTATTTGTATTTTTTTCATGCGTTTTATCGGCTGCATCTTTAGCTTCTGCATCCTGTTTCGCAATTTCTTCCCCTTCTTTTTGAGCCTTCTTTTTATTTTCTTCCTTTTTCTTACTTTTTTCTTGAGCATTCATTCCGGCTGCCTGCGCACCGTCATTTATAGCGTCTTTTGAATCTGCCCAGATTTTTCCGTAACGGTCGTAATCATCGTTTTCGATTTTACCAAACAAAGCACCGGCAGCGGCCGCATAGCCGCCGTTTTGAATTTGTTGAATAATATAAAGATTTTCTTGTATTTCTTTTTGAACAAGAGATGCCTGCGAAGCGACTGTTTTGGCAGACTGAGACAATCTTTTCCAGTCTACTGTCGGCAACGGAATTGCTGCATAACACGAGGTTCCGCTGCAAATTGCAATAAGGCCTGCCAATCCCCATAAAATTAACTTTGACTTGATTTTTTCCATTGCGGCCTCCTTTGCAAAACCTTAGAAATTTCTTTATTTTAAAAATACCTTATTTTTTTTATAAAGTGAATACTTTTTTAAAAACCTAGGCAATATTTAAATATTTTGTAACAAATCCGTCTTCTCCGTATTCCTGAATAAGCTGCTGAACCAACAAAACGTTCTTTCGTCCGGAATTATAAATCCGTAAATATTTGCCTAATCCGCCTAAATTTACATCCAAGATTACCGACTCACCCGTTACCGGCCGTGATAATAAAATGGCATACGGAAAATCTCGGTAGCTTTTACCGAAAATGAAATCCAATTCACTTTGTGTCAGATTCCAGTTCGCGTAATCTTCCATTTGCGCCTGCGGATTGCGGAAAAAGATAACTGTCTGACACTGACCTCGAATAACTTCGCCAACCCCCAGTTTATCCACAATATTCGGCTGTTGGAATGCACAAAGATAGGCCTGACGTTTTTTACGTCCTTCCTGCAGACCGATAATAAAGTAGTCACGGAACATCGGGTGTTTCAGCATCGGCGCCGTTTCATCAATCATAATCAGTGACGGAACGCCGGTTTCACCTGTTTCAGACTGAATCCGGTGCATAATATAGCTGATGACGGCCGGCGCCAGATCTTCATCTTCAAAAATGTGCGTAAAGTCAAAAGCCATAAAGCGGCGGCTCTTCAAGTCCAGGCTGTCGTTCTGTCCGTTAAAAATTGCACCGTATTGATCCATGTTTACCCAGCGGTACAATTCGCGCCGCATATTACCGGTCGGCGAAAAACAACTTTTATAAAGATTAACCAACAAACGCTCTTCCGGACGCAGATAATCAAAAGCCGTTGTAATGGCACGGGCAACTTCCCGCTCCGCCAACGCATCGTCCACTTTGGTAATAGCCTTCAGCCAGCGGCGTAAAAATGCCCTGTTTTCTGCCGTATTAGCACAGTCAAACGGGTTCAACGACACGTTCTTTTCATCACCGTCAAAACCGATGTAGGCTCCTTTTACTGCCCTTGTGAAAATTTGCGCACCCAAATGGCGGTCAAAGAAGAAAACACGTAAATCCCCGTGTCGCATAGCTTGTCCGGCCAAAAACGTTAACAGCGTTGTTTTACCTTGACCGGTCGGACCGATGATGCAGCAGTGTGCCACAGCGGAATCTTCACTTGAAACATGGAATTGAAAACGGTAGGCCGAACCGGACATGGTACGGAAAACCGTAATGGCACCGTTACCCCAGTCGCTTTTACTGAATCCTTCGGACGGCTTGTCCAAAGTTGTTGCCATGGCAATAACACGGGATAAATAGCGGTAGGTTCTCGGATACGTATCATACGTCGGAAACTGGGTAAAGAATACGGCCTGTGTTACCCAGCCCTCACGCACCGGCGTCACACCAAAGGCACGGCATATTCTTTGTACTTCGGACTCGCCAAAGTTAATTTCCTCCTTGCTTTCGCCTTTGATGATAATCGTCATGGCATATTCACACAGAGACTGGTAATTATTATCACTATCATCAATAGCTGCCAAAGCTTCGCTGTATTGTTCCGCCACATTTTCGGAAAAACTGGTTACCCTTGACATACGTTGTTGTTGAACCAGTAAAAGCCGGCCTTCCGAACGAAACAGCGGCCGGATATTTTGTAAAATAATAAGTTCACAGTCTATGGCGTTCAGCGAGTATATCATGCTTTCATCCATAGCCTCGCCGCTGACGCGTATACCCATGGCAATTTCGTATAAATTCTTTTCTCCGGAAAAAAAGTGAATAATCCCTTCTTCTTTGGTAAAATGAATATGGTCGGCGGTTAGCATTTCACACAGTCTTGCTCCTTCGGTATTCCGGACTTTCGGTTCCGGTTTGGAAATAGGACTGCAGATACGTGAGAACACATAAAACGGACTATCCGATGCCTTACTGTCCGCCGTTTCGTACATCGGGCTGACACCATACTCGCCCATTGTCGAAATCAAACTTTGTGAGGCATAGTTCAAATCTTTCAGGGCATCTTTCCGGTCAATAACAGACATTATTATATAGTGCTTGTTGCTGTAAATACGGTTCATATTCTGAAACCACAACTGCGAAATAGTATCCAGCAGCTGATTATGGAAATCCCGCTTTTCTGTTTCCAAAGATATCCGTTCGCGCATGGTGATTACCCGACAGACAATCTGCATATTCGCCATATCGTCAATCCATGACTTGCGCGCTTCCATCATCGAATAAATTTTTTCACCGGTGGCTGAGGCTAAATCCACACCCTCCAGCCGGAATACCCGTGCATAAGAATTGTTGCTGCACTGAATTGTCACACCGTCAGACATCAATTTGGCAAAAGGTAAAAAGTCAGAAACTCTGGACTCACGCGGTTGCGGTAAAACCATGCGGCCAAAACGCGTTGATAACAACACGGCAAAAGATGCTGCCGATGCAATACCGATAAGGGCGACAATGACCTGCGCACTGCTCAACCCTTCGACAAATATGCTCATAAAATCATAATTATTCATGGTTCAAACTTATTTCCCTGCACTTCATATAAATTGTGTGAAATTTTATTAGTCTGTCCGTAGGCCTGAAGCATTGTTGATAAATGCGGCTCCTTAAATCCTGCATAAACCAAAGCAGCATGGACAATCAGGATACTTGTAACAAAAAGCAGCGGGTTGGCATCAGCCACACCAATTCCCATAAATAACATCGGAAACTGCACGCCAAGATTGATGATGGACGGCACCATCGGTGCAAACAAAAATTTCGGTGGCTGCGCAACAGCTTTTAAGATTTCTTCACGCATTATCTCCTCCCCATTTTTTGTTTCAGGGCAACAATTTTTTCCGTATCACGCACGGAAGATGCCAAAATACTGTTAATTTGCTGGTAGCTTTTTGAGTTACTGACAATCAGATTTCTCTTTTGAGCCGTTCGTTTGACAGTTTCCTGTTGCAGCTGGGCAAGTTGTTTTTGCTCATCCATGTTGACCTGTTTTTTATTGCTGAGTAAATCGGAAATATCCTCATTATTTGTAATGACCAAATTCGGATTTTTTGACAGAATTTTATCCAGCTGCCGGAGTTTTTTTAATTGAACGGCCGAACCGGCATTGAGCCGGTAAAGATTTGTGGTCTGCTCGCCAGGCGTTGCCTGAGCATCACCCACCTCTGCAGCCTGCAGCGGATACACAATGAACAAAAATAATGTCAAAACAGATAATAATTTCATTTATTTACTCTTAAATTTACCCTGTATTAGAAAGTGACTGTTACTTTTTAATGTTGACCCCCTGTGTATTTCCCGGTATAGAATTATCACCGCCGGCTCCGTTTGCAACCAAGTGTCCCTCCATTGTCACGGTTGAACCGGTCACATAAGTGGCAATTGCCGTAAGAGCTGACAGAAAGAAACAACACATCATGATATACCCAAGTGTTTTCCACTGGATTTTACCAAAAACGGCAGCAAAAGAAAAGGCAATCAAGGCAACACCGGCAATAATATAACCGTTTTTTATCAGACCATTGGCAATAAAGTATCCTTTATTGGACAGCTTATCAAAAACAGCTGTGTCTGCTGCTGATGCCATAGCCGGATAAAACCAGACAACAGCCACCATCAGTAAGAAAAGTTTAAGAATGTTTTTATTCATCTTGTTTCTCCCCTATTGACTTCCGGATAACGCATTTAACGAATCAGAACCGGAACCAATTGCATACATCACGAACATGCCCAAGGCAATTGCCGCAAACCATTTCCAGTTAAAATTACCAAACATTCCGGCAATACAGCAGCAGGTCATACCGATAAGACCTGCCGGTATAACAATACTTTTCAAACCGGAAAAGATACTTTCTCCTGCTTTATTCAATTCTTCAAACACGGCATACGCATCAGATGTGTATAAAAATACTAAAAGAAACAAAGCCAATACTTGTTTATTGTTATACAAAAGTTTTAATATTTTCATACACATTGTCTTTCTCCCTATTTTGATTATTGTATGCTGCCGGGAAAATACCGGCAGCATACAAATCAGACAGCTTACTGCAGAGTATCGCTGAAGTTATAGTTTCCTCCGGTTGCCGCATCTTGTGAAGCGTAATTCACAATAGCACCGGCAGCGGCTACAACAGCCAGACCGAAAGCCAAGGCTGCAAACCAGGCCCATTTAACTTTACCGAAAATAGCCTGGAAAGCCAGTGCAATCAAACCGAAACCACCGATAACAAAGATGACCATTTTACTGTTTCTAAACAAATCACCTAATTTTTTTACTGCCGTATCAAATACAGAAGCAGAGGCGCAATCCGTCAGAACCAGAACAAATAAAAATGTCATTGTCAGGATACTGAGGATATTTGATTTCAAAAATTTCATTTCTTTTCTCCTTAAGTCGAATTTATACAATTTTATATTAACGCATTTTTGCAAAATTTTCCAGCTTTTTTATATTTAGACAACACTTTGTTTTTATTATATAAAAGTTCCTGTAACAAAAATTTCACATTTATCTGCATTCATACAAATTGTTTTAACGGTTTTATTTTTAACATAGAAAAGTAAATAATTTGATAACATAAATATGCGGCGGCGGCTTGATTTTACGATTTTATTTTTCATTTTTTACATTAACTCTATTTTAACACAATCAGGTGTATTCTGCCCCTAAGACGGGTGTCCCGTGCGCTGTATCCTGCGCCGGAATCTGCATTTAAGGGTTTGAAAATGCCAAGATTTGGTTGGAAATGTTTTATTGGAAGTTTTCTTTTTTCTTTGACGGCAGTATTTGCTTCCACAAAGATTTATCTTCTTTTGCTGCCTGCAGAAGAAGATAAAACCGAAACTGTTTCCGCCTTTGACAATATAGAACCTCGAAATATCGACCTTTTTGCCAATAGTGAAGAACCTAATCCGATTGTCCAGAAATTTGAAGAACTTAATCAGAATATTTCTCTTTCCGCCCAGCCGCAGACGGCGGCAGCGGAACCTGAGCAGCCTGAAATCCAAACAGCATCGGCTGACTTAAAAATCACAGACGACAAATCTTGGGCAGAAAAGCATAAAGATATTCCTGTCTCCGACACTTTTGCTGACACCGTTATTGAAAACGAGGATGCTGTTTTATACGCACCGGATGAAGATTCAGACACTCAAAACAGCCAGCCAACAGCGGCCACGGAAAATCATCCGGACGCCATAACGGCCGACAATACCGTCCTTGACGATACGCCGGCAGAAATTGCCGACATTGATACCGGTGAACCATTACAAATAGCCGATGCTTCTGAAGCCAAGCCTTTTACTATCCCGCTTCAGCACAACTTTGCACATACACCGCAGAATATTGAAGTTTCTCATGAAGCCTCCGCCAGTCAGGTGGCTTTGGCGTCTGATAATGTTTTAATCCAAAATCTGGGAACAACCGACAAAACAGCACTGAACAGTACCGGACCGGCTCAGGAAAATTCAATATCTGCAGCAGCCGCTTCCAATCCGGCTGAAGAAG
The DNA here is from genome assembly GCA_030523245.1 of Pseudomonadota bacterium. Classification (GTDB taxonomy): domain Bacteria; phylum Pseudomonadota; class Alphaproteobacteria; order RF32; family CAG-239; genus RUG410. The sequence goes on along the minus strand of JAUNIW010000001.1, from coordinate 30,642 downwards.
ACAGTCCGTGGAATGTCGCCGCCGTCGGCAATAATCATATCACAAAAAACAAACTGAAAAACTTTGCAGCCGATAATCTCGATGAGGTTGAAGCATTGAACAGAGATAAATTTACGGCGGCAAAATCCGACAACGAGCAACATGTTGCTTATAAAATGGTTAAAAACATTTTAATCCCGATTCCGGAAGATATTGCCAATGATGAAAATCTGACACCGCAACTCTCTTATTCGGAAGAAAACAAAAAATTAAGCGAGAAACTAAAAAAACAAGGCACGTTGGCTGTCGAACCGACAGAGAATATAACAAACACCGAAAATGCGGATGCACCAAAGAAAAAAGATGAAGAAACACCTGTTCAGCAAACGCCGGTAACCCAGCAGAAGACGGCTCCGAGCCTCACTGACAGCATCGCCGCATGGTTTTCATCATCCCCTTCCCCGAAAGATACGGCTGCCGAAAATACCGCTGCCGAAAGTGATAAATCCGAAGATTCAACCCAATCCGCTTTTGGCAAACTGTTGGGACTGGGCGTAAAAAAAGAAATTGCGCCTTCGGAATTAAAACTGTCTTTTCAGCCTAATCGGGCTGAGATATCCGGACAGACTTTGGAATGGCTCAAGGCCTTTTCATTGAACTCTGTTAATAATGACGATGTTTTTATTGAAATCAGAATAGACGGTTCCAGCTCTTTTGAATTGCAGCAAAAGCGCCTTAACCTTTTATATTCTATTTTGATAAATAATGGTGTTGATTACAATAAAATTAACATAATTTTTACTGATAGGGAGCCAAACTCTTTTATTATTAGGAATGTGAGATATGCCAGCGAAGCTGACGCGGAAAAAAACCGTAAAAAGGCTTATAACCCTTGGTATTAACTTCTGCTTGCTATTTTAATTTCAACCTGTATTATAGGAAAATACGATGAGATACAACTTTGAAAGAAATATTATGAAAAATAAACTTACACTGCTGAGTTTATGCCTGAGCCTCCTCATGCTGAGCGGCTGCGTGGGCAAAAAAAGTTATGTGGAAGAAGAATGCGTTAACGGCATTTGCACCAGTGAGCAGGAATATCGCGAAGTCTGTACGGAAACACCGGACGGTTTCAGTGTCTGTGAAGATGCTGCAGAACCGCTCGGAAATGTTAATTATACCAGAACACAGGCCGATTTCCGCAAATATGGCGAGCGTACGCCTAGAGATCATCGTATTACGCAAGCCGGTGTCGGAAATAACCTTTCTGCCGCAGTTCCGCCAAGCATAGATGATGAAGTGGTTGATTATGAAGCTGAAGTCTTGAGCCGTGACGGTTCTTCATCTCCGGTTCCGGCCGGATCTCTTACCGCCGGTTCTGCTCCGGCAGGTACTGTCGTGGAAACAGATATCGTTTTGTCTGAACAGAACAATGAACAAAGCGGCAGCAATCAGTCGGAAGAGGAAGACCAAAATAAAGACTGGCTGGCAGAAGAAGGACAGAGTTTGAAAGAACTTCTGACAGCCTGGAGTGAAGAATCCGGCTGGAGACTGATTTGGAAAACCAACAGAAATTACACTCTGAACGCCGGCGCAATGTTCAGAGGAAACTTTGCCGATGTGGCATCTGCACTTGTACGCGCTTTTGCCAGAGCAAGACCTGCTCCGGTCGCAACATTCTATAAAGGTAACCGCGTCTTGGTAATTGAAACAATGGAGGACGAAAATGCGTATGACTAATCTGGTAAAACTTGCCGTTATAGGTATTTTGGGTGTTACCGTAGCTTGTTCCGTTTCACCGGAAATGGATAAAACAATGGCCCGTCAGACAGAGAATGCTCTTGACCTTAAACAAAAAGCAGCTCTGCCGAGTCAGCCTATTCCTGATGATGTCATCAGAGTAAAAAATGATATCTGGCTCGGTGATACAAGTAATATCGAATTTGAAGGGCAGCCTGTTCCGGCTTATCTTGAAACTAAAGACGGTATTACCTTAATCAGTAACCGCCCGATAACTCTTTTTGAAATCGGCAGTATGATTAACAAAATTACTTCTTTGTCCGTTCGTTATGCGCCGGAATTAGAAGAAAATGCCATTTCCAACGCCGATAAAAACCAGCCGGCAATGAAAGATATCGGTGTACAATGGACTGATTCCAGCAAGATGATTGTTAACTACAAAGGCCCAATCAGCGGTTTGTTGGATGAAGTTTCCAATCGTTTCGGTATTTGGTGGAAATATGAAAAGAATGAAATTTATTTCTATAAATATATAACCAAAACATTTGTTCTCTATTCTTTGCCGACAAACCCGTCCTTAAGCGTCTCCGTCGGTGGTTCGGGCGGTTCGGCCAGCATTTCGCAGAGCAGTTCCGTTGACGGCATGGATATGTGGGGCAACATTCAAAGCACAATCAGTTCCATGATTACATCCGACTCTAATCTGGTTATGGATAAGGGAGCCGGTACGATTACCCTGACGGCAACTCCGACAGATATCAAACGCGTCGCTAAATTCATCAATGAACAAAATCAGCGCGTATCCAAGCAGGTGGCTATCAGTGTAAAAGTTATTCAGGTTAACATATCCAACTCTGATCAATACAGTCTGGATTTGTCCGCTACCTTCAACGGACGCGGTTCAATTAAAGATATCACGGGCCACACGACTTCCACTCTGGATAATCCTCTGACAGATTTAACCATGGGTATCAGTTCAAGCCGTTGGAGTGTTGATGCTGCTATGCAGGCTTTGTCTCAGGAAGGACAGACCAATCTGGTTACCAGCGGTACGGTTACGACAATGAACAATAAACCGGCTCCGATTCAGGTTGTCAAAACCCAGAACTATATTTCGGAAATTACCAAAACAAACAGCGGTGACTCCGATACTTATGATATCTCTGTCGAAACGGAAGAAATTGAAACCGGCTTTACTATGAGCGTTTTACCGCGTATCTTGGATCATGGCCGTATTTTAATGTTCTTTAACCTGACTTTGTCCGACTTGTTGTCTTTGGATGCCGTTAATGTATCCGGCGGCAATTCGTCAAGCTCCGGCGACGGTTCTGAAGAGGGCGGTGATTCCGGCAGTTCGGGCGGAGACAGCGAATTTATTCAAAACCCTGTTATCGAAACGCGCGGCTTTACTCAGGAAGTGGCTTTGAAATCAGGTGAAACACTTATTCTGGCCGGTTATGAACGTGTTGAAGACACCACTGACAAAAAAGGTGTCGGCTCACCAAAGAACACCCTGTTGGGCGGTTCTCAGAGTGCCAAAAAAGACAGAACGATTCTGGTCATTATGTTAACACCGGTTGTCTTGGAATCTCCATTGTCTCCGGAATCCAGAATGAACTAACTTAGAGGAGAAAATCCGTGGCTGATGATATTGTAGAAGAAAAAGCATGGAAGTCCTCCTTCAGTGAAGGCGGGATAACCTACGCTGCCAGTTTGTTTTGGCAACCTCTAATCAACGAGGACAGTCCGCTGCCCGAAGTTAAAGAAGCTGCTGAAAACATTCTGGAAGGCGCAGACCTCTATGCCGTCCGAAAAGGAAAATCTTCCCAGTTCGGACTGGCTGCTTCATCACAAGGTTTTACCCACGGTTTGCCTTCAGCCGCCATTGCTTTGGTTACGGCGTTGGGCAATGTTACCTCTTTTCTGGGTGTATTTAAAGTTGATAACGGCTGGTGGTACATCTGTTTCAGAAATGATGTTATCCTTTCGGACGGCGACACCTTATTTGTCAACGAAAAAGACGCCAAAGACCAGTTTATTTCGATGCTGGCCGTACCGGATTGGGATATGCTTTTTGCTCCGGCCGAATGGGGAATTGAAGATACAAAACCAGATGCTCTGGCAACCCTGATCGGCCGCGGTCTGCTCGTCAAACTTGAAAAGATAAACGGTAACAATGACATTATTATGCTCGGTGTTGTTATTGTTGGTTTCGCCATTATCTTGTGGTATGGCTACTCAACCATACAAAGCATCTTCTTTGCCGCACCGGAAACACCTGTTATTGCGCCGGTGGAACAAGTTCAGGCACCGGCTCCCGAACCACCGGAACCAAAACCATGGGAAACTATCAATAATCCGGTAGACCTGATGAAAGAATGTTTTGATGCGACCAAAAAAGTTGTGCAAATTGTCACACCGGGGTGGTCAATGGAAGGTGTTACCTGTAATTCCGGAGGACTTGTTACCTCTTGGAAACGTGATTTGGGGCGTATTACCTGGATGGAACAGGCTCTGAATGTTTCCGGAGTAAACTTTACATCCCGCGCTATTTCCGAAGACGGTGATACCTTTATGATAACCGTTCCTATCAGTGAAATATCAACTTTGAATTCTCCGCCGGAATATAATGATCAGGATTTACGCAATATTATAAACGATTTGAATCAAACTTTATCTACCGAAATTAAAGTGGAACGGAAAAGTTGGACATCTCCACGCGGAAAATTGTATAATATTCTGGATTTCAGCGTATCATCAAATAATGACCCGCTGACTTGGATTGAATTGTTAATGAAATTTTCAGGTTTATCTGTTACAGAAATAACTTATGATATCAACAGCAGCACTTGGACTTACAAGGGGGAAATCTATGAGCTATAATTTAAAAAATAAAAGTATTGCCATGATTGCTGTCGCTTTTGCGGCAATGATGACTTTCAGCCAAGCGACTTACGCACAGGCAACGACCGCTCCGACCGAGACCGGTAATTCTGTTCCCCATGCATCAGATACTGATGATTTGTTCGGACTTGACGAGGAAACTCCGGATGCACCGGCTGACACACCGGCTGTTTTGCCTCAGAACGAAGCAAATGGTGATGTCCAAGAACCTGCCCCTGCTTTAAACGAAGCAGAAAATGAGGCTCAGGCGCCGAATAATGGTGAAACCGCGCCGACGTCGCCGAACGATATGTTGTCTCCGGATGTTCCGGCCGGCAGTGCTGACGGAATTGATTTAAATTCTTTGCCGGATACTTCTACTCCGGAAGGGAAAAAAACTTTAGAAAGCGCTTTGGCCGATTCCGATGCGCCGGCTGTTGTCGAAGCCCCGAAATCCCCTTTTGAAAATTTCGGCAACGCTATTCTTTCCAAAGTAGACAACAGCTTGTTTAACCAAATGTCAAATATCGAAAAGCAAACAACTATTTTGAATTTGGAATATAAACGCGAAGAGGTCAGAAATCGTATTGAAGCTTTGAGAATCCAACGCCAAAAAGCCAAAGAAGAAGAGGCTAACCGGAAAAAAGCTGAAGAAACACGTCTTAAAGAAGAAGAAAATCAGCGTAAAATCAAAGAAATGGAAGCACAAGAAAAATTAAAACGTGCTGAAATGGAACTCGAAAAAGTTCGTCAGGCTCGCATTTTGAATGAATACATGAATGAAATGCTGGTCGTTAACCAGAAATGGGTCGAAAAAAATGCTGCTTTACAGAATCAGGTACAACAGCTGCGTGATGAACGAAAAGCACTGATTAAAGACTTTGAAAATAAAATTGCAGCTATCCACAGAGAAACCGGTGCAACAATTCAAAGAGCTCAAGATGCAAAATCTTCTCATGAGAGAATTGTTACATCGTTCAAATCTCAAATTTCTAACCTGAAAAAAACAATTATGCAGAATGAAGAAACCATTCAGCAGCTCAAATCCGGTAATTCGGCTAATCCGTTTGCAGAAGGCATAGACGAAAATGCTATTGATATGTCTGATGAATATGCTATTATGGATATTACCGGAAAAGGTAAAGAAATTGTGGCTAAAATTATTAACAAAGAAGGAACAACATTTATTGTCCATCAGGGGTCTATGCTTAAAGGCGGCGAAGTCGTTATGGCTATTACGGATAATTATATTGCGTTTGATAACAAAGGTGTCAAAAGTTATCTGTACACCGGCGGAACAGTTCGCGAATATGAACCGGAAGCATCTTTCAACGGGGCGGATAAAACGCCTGTAGCCGCAAAAGGTGTTGTTAACAACGCTAATGTTGTCCGCAATGTTCGCGGTGCAGCAACGACGACAACCGGCGGCAGTTCCGGAGAGGCTGCTCCGGCAGCCGTATCAAAACCGGCTGCACAACCAAACAAAAATAAAAAAGTTTCGTCAAAACCTAAAGTTGCCAATGTTGGTTTTACCGGTCAAGGAATGTTTGTTGAATAAAAAATGACAGAACAGGATGTAAAACAAGTACAGACTTTAAGCAGCGCCGAGCGGATCAGCCCCGGCGCGCTTAAGCCTGCAGCGCCTGTTTCACAGCCAAATCCGACACCTCAACCAGCGACTGCCGTTCAAACCCAAAAAACGGATGCACCAAAAAAAGAAGAAAAAAAGAGTTCGGATATTATTGAGGACTCAACAGATTCCGGTGGTGACGGCGGCGGTAATATTCTGAAAAAACTCTTTGCTAACGACAATAAAGTTTTAACGATTGAAGACGGCGATTTAAACATTAACAGCGAAACACGCCGTATGCTTGTTCTGTTTTCAGACGGAACTTATTTAATTGATGAAGCCCACCGCTTTGACGGTCAGGTTTTAAACTTTACCTCCATTGCCAAACGCCGTAAGCTGCACATAAATCCGCCCAAATATGTTTCCAGTCAGGAAATAGCAGCCATTTATGCCTATGCAACCCGCGGCGACGGCAAAATCAATATGACGGCCCAAGAGTCTTCTGATTACCAGATGCAGATTGACTTTCTGGGCGTTATTAACCGTGCAGCCGCGCGAAAAGTTTCCGATGTTCATGTTGTCGTGGCTGATTCTACTTTAATTCTTTTCCGCGTCAACGGTATGATGGAGCGTGAGCTGGAATATGCCAAAGAATGGGGAGAAGCTTTTGTGCGTGCGGCTTTTGCCTCAGCCGATATTTCTGATGCCAACTATGCCCAAAATGAATTTCAGGGCGCCCAAAAACTGGGATCAACGCCTTTGCGCGGAACAGACGGTAAATTAACACTGCCTCATAATGTTCTGGCTATTCGTCTGCAATTTAATCCTGTTGCTTTCGGTTCTCAGTATTTGGTTATGCGTTTGTTGTACGCCGATGATAATCCTAATGGTAACGGTGACTTAAAATCTCTGGGTTTAGGCGAAAGAGAACTTAATCTGTTTTATCGATTGCGTGCTACTGCCGTCGGTTTGAACATCGTGGCCGGTCCGACCGGCTCCGGTAAATCTACGACACTGCAGAGAAATATGATTAAACTCATTCAGGAACGTAATGGTGAAATTAACGTAATTACCGTGGAAGATCCGCCGGAATATCCTATTCCCGGTGCGCGGCAAATGCCGGTGACAAATGCCAATACCGAAGAACAAAAAGATGAAGAGTTTACAAAAGCCTTGTCGGCAGCATTGCGTTCTGACCCTGATGTTATGATGGTCGGTGAAATTCGTTCGCTTTCTGCGGCAGATTTGGTGTTTAAGGGCGCATTGTCCGGACACAGCGTGTGGTCGACCCTGCACGCCAACTCTGCTCCGGCAATTATAACCCGTCTGCGGGATATGGGTGTGCAGCCGTATATGTTGAGTGATCCGGAAATTATGAAAGGGTTGATTTCTCAGCGTCTGTTCCGAAAAATTTGCCCGTATTGTCGCATCTCCATTAAAGAACGCATGAGTGACCCGTCTTTTCAAAGACTGAAAACAGCTTTAGGTGACTATGGTGTAGAAAACACCTATCTTCGCGGTCCGGGGTGTAAATATTGTGAACACAGAGGCGTTATCGGCCGTATGTCTGTTCCGGAAATTATTGTGCCGGATGCTCACTTTTTGCAGCTTATGGTCAACGGTGATACCAAAAATGCTATTGACTACTGGGTCAGTGAGCTTGACGGACGTCCGCTGCGTGAAGCCGCTATCGAACGTATGTTAAAAGGATATATTGATTTGGATGAAATCGAACGCTGGTGCGGCCTGCTGGACCAACGGCCGATTTATTAGGAGTGAAAAATGCCTGAGATAAAAAAACAAAGTGCCTTTAACAAAGCCATGCGCAACAACAATCAATGGCTTATGTCTTATGCAAAAATAATGTGTTCTATTTCAAATCAGGGACGTTTAAAGATTTACCGCAAACTTGCCGCTCTGCTTCGCAACCGTTTTTCATTGATGAATGCTCTGGATATGATATATAACGGTTTGTCCGAAGACGGAAAACATCCGAGCAACCCTATGGCTGTTGCTGTCGGCTGCTGGGGACGTTCCCTGCAGGAAGGTCATCCGTTTTCCGATTGTCTGAAGGGATGGGCGCCGAGCCGTGAGCGCCTGATGCTTTCCGTCGGCGATGTATCTGATTTGGAAAGCGCTTTATTAAACCTGATTAAAGTTACAGAGGGTTCGACTCGTATGATACGACCAATTGTCAGTGCCATTACCTATCCGTCATTTTTGTTGATGATGTCCGTGGTTATTCTCTGGGCTATCGGTGTTTATATGGTGCCGCCGATGCTCAGCGCTGCGCCAAACACCCGCTGGACCGGAACAGCTAAAACACTGGTTGATTTGTCCGACTGGATTCAGGTAAACTGGCCGCTTGCCTTTTCGGTCTTTCCGATTATAGGTCTGGCGATTTATTTGACTATTGGTTTCTGGACCGGTATTACCCGTGTTAAATTTGACCATTGTCCGCCTTGGTCCTTGTATAAAATTTTTACCGGTATTACTTGGCTTTTGGCCTTATCGGCACTTGTAAAAGGCGGCGTTCCGGTATCTGTTGCCCTGACTTCACTCAGACGTGATGCCAATAAATATCTGAAAGAAAGAATAGACGGCGCCCTGTTTCATATTAAAAACGGTGACAACCTCGGACAAGCTCTGGATAAAGCCGGACATGAATTTCCGGATAAGATGATTATTACCGATTTGAAAATTTATTCCGAATTGGATAACTTTGAAGAGGCTTTGGATAAACTCGCTAATGAATGGCTGGAAGAATCTGTTTATCTGATTGAACAACGCGCGGAAATTATGAACATGATTGCAATGTTTGCCGTTTCCGGTATTATTGCCTGGGCCGTGTTTGCTACTTTCGATATGCAAGATCAGATTACCAGCGCTATGGGTAAATAATATAAGGAGATACACAATGGTCAGGCAGATAGACTTTGAAAAAGCCAAACTAAACGGATTTGCAGGCATTATTGTTCTGTCTGTTTTGCTGGCCTTATGTATCGGTCTGAGTATTTTTTTATTCCATAATCCGTATAAAGATTTGCAGCAAGCCGTTTTTGCCACGGCTGAACGAATTCGTAATTATTATCGGGATACGCCCGGATACTGGAAACTGTCGACACAATCGGCAAAACAAGACAATCTGTTGCGCGATGATTTACTGAAATATAAAGATTATGATATTCAGGCAGGTCAGGGTATCAATGGCGAACAAGGCTTTCCCAGTGATATGAGTTTTGATATCACCGTCAAAAATCTGAATAAATCGGCCTGTGTGTCTTTAATCGAAATGCCTCTGAAAGAACAAGCGTCTCTGACTCTGTTGAAAATTACGATTATTACGGCACAAGCCGAAACCGAATTTTCATGGGGCGGACAAAATTCTTTGCCGGTTGCCAAATATTCTGCCCGCAACTTTTGTCAGGCAAAAGACAATATTATCAGCTGGACATTCCAATAATTCCACATAAAAGAAAAACTGCCGCCTTTAGCATAAGGGCGGCAGTTTCGGTAATAGGACAAACTATTTTACGACAACATCAAATAACGGACGGCCCTGAGCCATACGTGTCATCTGTGTTTCAATGGTTGTAGCCAGATTTATTTTGCCTGATTTGATAATATTTCTGGTTTGGTCACCCTGTGTTGTGTTCGGATTGGCAAATAAATACTGCACAACCGGACGTTTCTGTCCGATACCGACCAACTGCTGGTGAATAACACCCAATACTCCGCGTGATAATAAGTCGAAGGCCAGTTCTTCGCTCATTTCTCCGCCGGAAGCATGTTTTATTAAAGCATCAATTGCATCTGATACATTGTTGGCGTGAATTGTTGCCAACACCAAGTGTCCTGATGTCGAGGCACGCAGACATTCACTGGCCGCCTCAGGAGAACGGATTTCGCCTATCATGATATAGCGCGGACGAGAACGCAGTGCCGAACGCAAAGAGGCTCCCCAATCATCATTAACAGGCTGTGTCTGTTTACACAAACCGATAGAACCGTTTGCAGCATGATACTCACCATCTAAAGGCATTTCAAACGGATCTTCAATGGTATAAGCAAATCCGCCGTCTCTTATTAGATATTCACGCAGCAAACTCGAAATAGTCGTTGTTTTTCCCGAACCGGTAGCACCACCCAAAAGAATCAGGCCTGAAGCACTGCTCAGCGCGGATAAATATTTGACGAGAGGCAGCGGATATCCCAGACTGATTAAATCCGGAACTTTTTTCGGCATCTTACGCATACAGAACATAACGCCATACATAGAAACAGTTCGTTCTACACGAAAGAAAAAACCTTCATATATAATAGAATAGCTTGATTTTCCCTGATATGTATTTTCCAGAAGATTATAAAATTCATCAAAATCGTCCGGATATATTTGTGCTAAACCGAATTCAGATTTTGAATCCGGAACAAACATTTGTTTATCCGGCGTAATGTAAATATCTGAATGATAAGCATCGTTAATTCTAACCATAACATTTTCCTTTTATTATTTGGTATTTTTCCAGATTATCCGACAAATCTTAAATTCTATTTAAGATTGTCAGGATTTAATCCTTCTAATTCCGGCACGATAAAAATGCCGTCTTTCCTGATTAACTTATCATCAAACCAGATTTCTCCGCCACCGTTCTCTGCTGTCTGAATTTTCACCAAATCCCAGTGAATGGATGATTTATTACCGTTGTTTGTTTCGTCTTCATAAGAATTTCCGATAGCCATGTGAAAAGAACCACACGTTTTTTCATCAAACAGAATATCCAAAATAGGATGCGTAATATAAGGATTTACGCCTAAAGCAAATTCACCTATATAACGGCTTCCGGCATCCGTATCCAGCATTCTCTGAAATTTTTCGTTATTAACCAGTGATGTTCCTTTGATAATCCGCCCATTTTTAAACTCCAGACGGATATTAGAATAAAAAACACCGTCATACATGGTATCCGTATTAAACTGAACATAGCCGTTCAGAGAATCTTTTACAGGTGCGCTGTAAACTTCACCGTCAGGGATATTCATTTTTCCATCACAGACAATTGCCTTAATTCCTTTCAGGGAAAAAGTTAAATCCGTATCATGCCCTTTAATATGCACCTTATCCGTTTTATCCATCAGCTGTTTCAGCGGCAGCATTGCCTGCCCCATTTTGCGATAATCTACCAGACAAGCCGAGAAATAAAAATCTTCAAATTGTTTCAGGGACATTCGGGACATTGCAGCCATGCTCGTGTTCGGCCAGCGCAAAACACACCAGCGGGTTTTGGGCAGACGGGTGCGCATGTGGACCTGTTCCTGAAAAATCCTGCCGAATTTATCCATATCTCTGACAGCTGCATCAGAAAACGCAAATACATCATCGTATCCGCGCACGGCAACATAACAATCCGCTTCTTCCATCAGTTTTTTATGGATAGCCGTATATGTTTCTATCTGTTGTTCCGAAGCTCCTTCTATCAGGCTCTTTTCAAAAGAAGCATCATTATAAAAATAAAACGGGCAGCCGCCTGATTTGATTGTTTCTCTAATCAGTTCATTAAAAAAATCTTTTGTACTGGCGCCAAACGCTTCTATATAAATCTTTTCACCTTTCTGCAGCTGCACAGAATTTTTGATAATATTTCCGGCAAGTTTGGTTATTCTTTCGTCAATTTGCATTTCTTTCTCCTCTTTGTTTATTTATTTTAAGCCCTAAAATTTAAGAAATTGCATATATTGCATATATTCTTATTGCCCAAACGCAAAAAATATTTTATTTATGAAACATCATTTTTAATTATAGAGCAATGAGTTTCTTATGACATTAAAAAATTTAATCAAATACGGCGTAGGCGGATTGCTGGGAATATTAGTCATCAGTTCGTATTTCTGGTATTCTTATCCCGAGATGAAATTATCCTTTTTCTTAGGCGGAAACGGTTCCGTACATATTGATGTAACCGCCACACGTTATGACGATACGCAGGAAATTTCCGCCCTGACACCGGTTTTGAATGAAATACCGACCCTTTATACGATTCCGCTTAAAACCAATCAGATTAAAAATCTGCAGTTAAAATTCAGTTCCTATACCGGTTATCTGAATATCGGCGATGTTTTCGTCAGCGGACAGAACTTTAAAAATATTCTGCCGTTACCGGCCGAAGGTATAAATATTTTGAATAACAGTGCTAATCTTGTCGGCTTTAATATGAGAGATACTGCCGATGTCGTTGTTTGCTCGGATTGCCGGTTATTACCGCACTCCCGTCAGATTAACTATACTTATCTGGGGACGATACTGTTGCTTTATCTGCTGTTCATCATCCTTTGTACCGTAACTTTTCTGCTCCGGCAGAGAATTAAAGAGAAACTTCTTCAATTTTATACTTTCAAAAACTATGCTCTGATTTTTCCTTATGCCAAACCTTATTGGTTCAGGGCGCTGATTGCCGTGGTTATAACTATCCCCGTGGGTATGATGGACGCAGTCATTGCCTGGTCGTTGAAACCTTTCATGGATGTTGTTTTGGTTGAAAAACAAACGGGCTGGACAATGTATATTCCGCTGATGATTGTTGTTTTCAGCGTGCTTCAGGCCCTGTTTACCTATTTGGCGACTTACATGAACACATGGGTCGGCAACAAAATTGCGCTGGACATTAAACGGCTGCTTTTTAATAAATTACTGCACAGTGACGCCTCCTTTTTTGATTCAAGCAATTCCGGAGATGTCCTGTTTCGTTTTAATAATGATGCCGAACTGGCCTGCAGCGGCCTGTTAAATAATATGAAAATGTTTACAACCCGTTTTTTCTCATCATTATCCCTTATTGTTGTTCTGTTTTATAACTCGTGGAAACTGGCTATCGTGGCCGTGGTTGTTATGTTTGGAGCTTTATATCCGCTGACCCGCGTACGCAAAAGGCTTAAAAAAGTCGTGAGCAAAGATGCCAATGCCCTAGCCACGCTTATGACCCATTACAATGAAGCTTATAACGGTAACCGCATAATTACGGCCTATAATCTCTATCGTTTTTGCAAAGATAAATTTGTAGATACGGTTAATAATGTTTTTTCTCTCGGCATACAAATGGTAACCAAAGTCGGAATTATTACACCGGTTATGCACGTTATTTCTTCATTTGGTATTGCCTTTGTTATCTGGTACGGCAGCTATCTCATTGTCAGTCAGGAAATAACCGTTGGTAATTTTGCCTCTTTCATTACCTCACTGGTTATGCTTTATAACCCGATAAAATCTATCGGAAACAACTATAACGGCGTCCTGTTTTCGTTGATGGCCGTGGAACGTGTATTTGAAAAATTAAACAGTATTCCGCAAATCACAAATAAAGATACAGCAAAAAAAATCAAGCAATGCAAAGGCAACATCTGCTACAAAAATGTTGTATTTGAATATATTGAAAACAAGCCCGTGCTGAAAAAAATCAATCTTAATATCAAAGCCGGACAAACAATAGCTCTGGTCGGGAACTCCGGCGGCGGAAAAACAACTATATCTTCCCTGCTGCCCCGTTTTTATGATGTTAAGGAGGGAAGTATTACACTGGACGGTCAAAATATCAAAGACATCGACTTGGATTGTCTGCGGGACAATATTGCTATTGTCTTTCAGGATAATTTTTTATTCGGCGGAACAATTCGTGAAAATATTTTATTCGGCCGTCAGGATGTTACCGAGGACGAACTGAATAAAGCCATTCATTCTGCCTGTCTTGACGAATTTATTGCCACACTCAAAGATGGTCTGGATACGCAAATCGGTGAACGGGGCGTTTTGCTTTCCGGCGGCCAAAAACAACGTATTGCCATTGCCCGTGCTTTTATTAAAAATGCCCCTGTTTTAATTTTAGACGAGGCAACATCGGCTTTGGATAATAAATCGGAAGCCGTTGTCCAACAGGCTATTGACAATCTGATGAAAGACCGAACCGTATTGGTTATTGCCCACCGGTTGTCTACCGTACGTAATGCTGACTGCATTGTCGTTATCAACGACGGCGAAATTGTCGAGAAAGGCACACATAACGAACTTCTCAACAAAAAAGGCGCTTATGCCGCCCTTTACCGGACACAAATTGTCTGATTGAAATTAAGGCCGGATTATTTTCCGGCCTTAATATTCTTATTTGGCTAAACTTAATCGACCGTTTTCAATTTTGGCTTGCCCGCCCAGAGGAATCGTTAAAATCGGTGTCGTATGGCCGAAATCAACATTAGCTATGACCGGTAAATCATTCAGTTCCGGCTTATTGTTGATGATGAATTCCAAAACATCCCGACTGATTTCCGATTTCTTCTGGAAACGACCGATAACCAGCGCTTTGACATTCTTAAAGTCCGGCTGATAGCACAAAGCCTGTAAATCCCTGTCAAATGAAGTCGCAGACGTTGTTTCAAAATCTTCTATAAATAAAATTGTATCTTTTTCAAATGCCGGCCGGTATTCTGTTCCCAAAAGCAGGTTAAAAGTACACAGATTTCCGCCTTTAATTATTCCTTCGGCATCACCCTCATGAATTATCCAATACCCCTCATTTTTAATAAAATCACGGTCTTCCTGATTGATAAACCACGCATCATCACTCCATTCGGCCGAAGGCTCAACCGTAACCGGCGCATCGGCAAACAGCATTTTCCGCATGTATTCCAGTGTATAGTCACAACCTTTGAGCATTCCCAAACTGCTGTAATGCGGGCCATAATAAACTTCTAATCCCGTTTTGGCGTTAACAGCTCCCAGCAAAGCCGTTATGTCTGAAAAACCACAGATAATTTTAGGATTTCGTCTGATAACCTCATAATCCAAATGCGAAATAATCTGGTTTGAATTGAAACCGCCGATAATCGTCAGAATGGCTTTAACCGACTTATCTTTGAATGCGGTCATAATGTCATCCGCCCTGTCGGCAATAGAACTTGATCCCATCATATTCCAGTTATCATCGGTTGTATGCGGTGCATATTCTACCGTTAATCCCAGCGCTTCCAGACGCTCGGCCGCAATTTTCCGTGTTTCCTGACCAATAATTCTCAGTCCGCGGGACGGTGCCACAATCATGACTTTATCACCTTTTTGTAGTTTCTGCGGAATAATTTTTTGCATTTTTTATCTCCTTATTTACCGGATTGCCGCGGTTTGCAGCCGCAATAATCCTGATTATACAAATCCAATTCTTCTATCAGCCGGCTGCGTAATTCCTGCATACCGTTTTTACGCCCTTCTACCAACTGGTAAGGAAAACCGGCTGTCTGCCCTGCTTTGGCCGCCGCTTTATTAACCTGCTCCAGATTTTTATAGCGCGAAACCCCCAAAACGGATGATACTGCCGTAAAACCATGAGCTTTGGCATATTCCATTACCCGCAGCAGCCGCATTTCAAAACAAACAGAACAGCGGCGGCCGCGTTCCGGCTCATTTTCCAGCCCCTTTGTCAGACGACACCATCGTTCATTATCATATTCCAGCTCAATAAACGGAACACCGTAGATTTCACATACTCTTTTATTTTCGGCACAACGCTTTTCATATTCGGACTTGGGACGAATATTCGGATTGTAAAAAACAACCGAAAACTTCGTTCCGCCTTCGGACAATTTTTTGATAACGGCACAAGAACACGGCGCACAGCACGACAAAAGCAGTAAATTATCCTGCGGAAAAGATAAATGTCCGTCTTCATAAACCAGTTTGCAAACCGAACCATTCGGCAGCAAACGGCTTTCCCGATTACCGGCTTCCCAATTAAGCAACCTTGCCACCGCACTATGCGTTACAATGATAATTGTTTCCGCCTTTTCTTCGCGGCAAATATCTTCCAATGCCTGCATTACTCTGCTGCGAATCCGGCTTTTGCTTTCTCCGCCTTCATAATGAGCATCCATATATTCTGCCGCCGGATTTATCCAGTCCGGATATTCCGGCCAGCGCCGAACCATTTCCATAGACATACCCTCGGCTATTCCGAAGTTTCCTTCTGTCAGACCGGCGTGGACTTTCGGTTTCAGATGCAGATGCTGACCGATAATCCGAGCCGTTTCCCGCGCGCGTTTCATCGGGCTGGTATAAACAGCACCTGCCGCACAATTCTCAAGTTCTCCTGCTGCAGCTTTAGCTTGTCGCTTTCCTGTTTCATTCAGTCCGGCATTCAGCATCTGCCCCTGGCAGATTCCTTTGGCATTATAAATTGTTTCGCCGTGGCGCACAATGTAAAGATATTTTTTCACCCTAACTTGCCTTTCAGATATTTACCGGTATAGCTGCGTGATACCTTGACAATTTCTTCCGGTGTCCCCGACGCAATAATTTCTCCGCCGCCGTCACCGCCTTCCGGCCCGATGTCAACAATGTAGTCTGCTGTTTTGATGACATCGAGATTGTGTTCGATAACAACCACCGTGTTTCCTTGTTCTACCAGCATTTGCAAAACCTGTAACAGTTTTTTGATATCCTCAAAATGCAGACCTGTTGTCGGCTCATCCAAAATATACAGCGTCTTACCCGTTGCCTTACGGCTCAGTTCTTTAGAGAGTTTTATACGCTGGGCTTCGCCGCCCGAAAGTGTCGGCGCCGGTTGTCCCAGATGGATGTAACCCAAACCGACGCGGCGCAATAAATCCAGTTTGTTTTTAATTGCCGGAATATTTTCAAAAAAATGATATGCGTCATCAATCGTCATATCCAAAACATCGGCAATGGATTTATCTTTATACTTAACCTGCAGAGTTTCCCTGTTATAGCGTGTTCCCTGACAGCTGTCACACGGAACATATACATCGGGCAGGAAATTCATCTCTATTTTCATTACCCCGTCGCCCTTACAGGCCTCACAACGACCGCCGGCAACATTAAAAGAAAAACGTCCGGAGGTATAACCCCGCGCTTTAGCCTCCGGCAGACCGGCAAACCAGTCTCGGATGTTGGTAAAGACACCGGTATATGTTGCCGGATTGGAACGCGGCGTACGGCCAATCGGCGACTGATCAATATCAATAATCTTGTCGATATTTTCCAGACCGGTAAGTTTATCATAAGGTCCGGGCGGCACGCGGCTGCCATTCAATTCTTTATCTATGGCCTTGCATAAAGTTTCTAAAATCAAAGATGACTTACCGCCGCCGGAAATACCTGTCACACAAGTAAATGTTCCCAACGGAATTTTCAAATCAACATTTTTCAGATTATTGGTGCGGGCGCCTGTCAGTTCCAGAAACCGGCCGTTTCCTTTCCGGCGAATCGACGGTACGGCTATATATTTTTCTCCGTTCAGGTACTGAGCCGTCAGGCTGTTTTTATTTTTTAAAACTTCCGAAACCGTACCGGCTGCCACAACCCTGCCGCCATTACTGCCGGCTCCCGGTCCCATGTCGACCAGAAAATCAGCCGCACGCATTGCATCTTCATCGTGTTCTACCACGATTACCGTATTACCGATATCCCGCAAACGCGTCAAAGTAGCCAGTAATTTGTCATTATCTCTCTGATGCAGACCTATGGACGGCTCATCCAAAACATACATCACTCCGGTTAAGCCGGAACCTATCTGCGAGGCCAAACGAATCCGCTGAGCTTCACCACCGGAAAGGCTTCCCGATTGCCGTGACATTGTCAGATAATCCAAACCGACATTATTCAAAAAACGCAGCCTCTCAACAATTTCTTTGACAATTTTGTGGGCTATTTCCCTTTTTTGCGGCGTCATCTGTTCTTCAACACGGCTAAACCACGACAAAGCCTGCTTTATGGACATATCAGAAGCTTCAATAATATCCTTCCCGCAAATTTTTACAGCCAGAGCTTCCGGCTTGAGGCGTTTTCCATGACAGCATTCACACGGGGCTGCCGACTGGTAATGTGCCAATTCTTCACGTGTGGCAGCCGAATCCGTTTCCAGAAAACGCCTTTCCATATTCGGGATAACCCCTTCAAACGGCTTATCCGTCACAAAGCGGGAATAAACCATCGGTACACATTTGTTGCCCGAACCGTACAAAATTGTTTCCTGCGCATAAGCCGGCAAATCTTTCCACGGTGTTTTATTTGAAATTTCCAGATACTCACACAACGAATCCAAAGTCTGCCGATAAAACATTGAATGACTGCTGACTGACCACGGAGCAACGGCTCCGCCGGAAAGGCTCAGATTTTCGTTAGGAACAACAAGCTCGGGATCCATATACAGACTTGCCCCCAAACCGCCGCATTGCGGGCAGGCTCCCTGCGGATTGTTAAATGAAAACAACCGTGGTTCAATTTCTTCAATGGTAAAACCGGAAACCGGACAGGCAAATTTGGAAGAAAATGTCTGCCGCTTTTTATCTGTCATATTTTCGGTATAAAGCAGACCGTCACTCAGTTTTAACGCCGTCTCCACCGATTGGCTGACCCTGCTTTCTATACCATCTTTGATGATAATCCGGTCAACCACAACTTCAATATCGTGTTTTTGATTTTTATTAAGTTCCGGTAATTCTTCGATATTATAGATTTCATCATCTATATTAACACGCTGATAGCCCTGTTTTTGCAATTCGGCGAATTCTTTTTTGAATTCACCTTTTTTACCACGGGCTATTGGTGCCAGAATAATAAGCTTTGTTCCGGCCGGCATAGCCAGAATTTTATCCACAATCTGCGCCACCGACTGCGCCTCAATCGGTAATCCCGTTACCGGAGAATACGGTGTACCGGCACGCGCCCATAACAAACGCATATAGTCATAAATCTCGGTAACCGTGCCAACCGTCGAACGCGGATTATGCGAGGTCGTCTTCTGTTCAATAGAAATCGCCGGAGATAAACCTTCTATCGAATCCACATCCGGTTTATTCTGCAAATCCAGAAACTGCCGCGCATAGGCTGACAAACTTTCGACATAGCGCCGTTGTCCCTCGGCGTAAATGGTATCAAAGGCCAGAGATGATTTTCCCGAGCCGGAAAGCCCTGTTATTACAGTCAAACTGTTCTTCGGGATATTTATATCCACGTTTTTCAAGTTATGCTGACGGGCGCCTTTGATTTCTATATACTTATTTTCTGACATCTTTAACTCCAAACAGCCGTTATTTATACACTATTCCCCCGAGATTGGCAATAGGCTATTAAAATGTTGCAATTACAAATTTATATCTATATATTATGTTCGGTTGAAGAAAGGAATATGGCTGTTATGCTGCGCCGTTTAATAAAACTTGTATCTTTCGGATTGTGCTTTCTGCCCCTGAAAGCCAGAACCGAAACGACTATTGCACTGGTGGCTCCTAAAGCCGGCTCTTATCAGCAACAAGGGCTGGAACTTGCCAAAGGTGTACAGCAGGGAATTGATGAAATCAATAATGACGGCGGTCTGCTGGGTGAAAAAATTACTTTGTTGACAATTGATGATCAATGTAATGACAGTATTGCCGTTTCAACCGCACAAATGCTTACCATTTTGAAAGAATATAATATCAAACTTATTATCGGTCCGTATTGCGCCAATTCTTTTGATAAAGTTGCCGATATTTATGCCAAGGCCCAACTGTTTCAGATTATTCCTATAACCGTTAACTATACACAGGCCAAGACGGTTAAAAAAGGTCTGGTTAAAATGCTGGGATACACTAATCAGCAGGCCAAGGACTTTTTTGATTATTATAATGCCACTATGGCCGGCAGCCAGATTGCCCTTGTCAGTAATGCATCTGATGAAGAAAGTACCGAAGAAGTCAGAGCTGTCAGTGAAGAATTCCGTAAACACGGTAAATCTATCGTTTTGAAATCTTATACTTATGATATGACGGCAAAAGATTATAATAAACTGGCTGAAAATATTTTGGCCGACGGCAATGCTGCCGTTTTTATTCTGGGAACCCCGAAAAATATCCGCAAAATGGCTTATGCGCTGAAAGATAAAGATGAGAACATAACCCTGTTTGTCAATAAATATACGGCCGGAGAAGAATTTTTCCAGTATATGGACGGTTTGGCCGAAGGTATTTACTTTATGGCCCTGCGCGGCAAAGATGATAATCCCGAATTTGCCGAAACGCTGGTTAATTTGCGGTTGAAAGGATTTGATACCGAAGGATTGTCTCTTTACGGATATTCCGCCGTCAATTTATGGAAAAATCTGGTTACGGCGGCTAAGTCTTTTAATTATAATAAAGTATCAACCCAAGCCAATAAAGGCGTAAAAACCGAATTCGGCAATCAAATGTTCCATAACGGTGCACCGGACACCAGCGAATCTTACGCTATTTTCCGCTATGAAAACGGCGAATTGAAAAAGGTTTATTAAACTTACGGAAAATTTAAACACCGCCCTGTTTGGAGCGGTGTTTTTTCAAGATTTAGTCTGCAAAGCTATTTAATCAGGCCGAATTTCTTTTTGCCCTGAGCAATTTTGACCGCACCGTCAATCATATCCGCCGATGTAATCACATAATTTTCATCAGTCACAGGTCTGTCGTTAATCTTTAATCCGGCCTGCTTTATCAACCGGCGCGCTTCTCCTTTGCTGGCAACAAAGCCTATTTGCAAAAAAGCATCCAAAACACCTATACCAGACTGTAAATCGACATTCAGTGTCGGCAATTCGCCTCCGGCTGCTCCCAGCTCAAAAGTCTTGACGGCTGTTTCCTGAGCTTTTTGGGCTTCAGCCAAACCACGGCAGATTTTGGTTGCTTCAAAGGCCAGTATTTTTTTAGCCTCATTGATTTCTTTATCTTTCAGCTGTTCCAGACGCCGGACTTCTTCCATCGGCAAATCCGTAAACACGCGCAGACATTTGCCGACTTCGGCATCGCCGATATTGCGGAAATACTGATAATAATCATATGACGGCAATTTCTCTTCGTTAATCCAAACGGCATTGCCTTCGGATTTGCCCATTTTTTTACCGGACGAATCTGTTAAAATCGGGCTGGTAAAGCCAAATAATTCCGTATCATAGCGCCGGCGGCCGAGTTCGGTTCCGGAAGTAATGTTCCCCCATTGGTCAGCACCGGCAATCTGAGCACGGCAATCGTATTTTTGCAAAAGCTGGCAAAAATCATACCCCTGCAGCAACATATAATTGAATTCCAGAAAAGACATCGGCTGTTCACGCTCCAGACGGCTTTTGACACTATCCATGGTCAGCATCCGGTTTACTGAATAACAGGTACCGATATCGCGCAGAAAAGCCAGATAATTCACGTCTTTGAACCAATCCCAGTTATCCACCATAACCGCATCATTTGCACCATCGCCGAATTTCAGAAACTTACGAAAAGACTTTTTCAACCCTTCAATATTGTGTGCTAATGTCGCTTCGTCCAAAAAAGGACGGAGTTTATCTTTGCCGGACGGATCACCGATACGTGCCGTTGCACCGCCGACCAAAGTCAGCGGTTTGTGTCCGCATTTCTGAAACCAGCGCATCATCATCAGCGGCACGATATGTCCTACATGCAGGCTGTCACCCGTCGGATCAGAACCCAAATAACCGACTGCCGGCTTACCTTTGCTTTCGCATTCATAAAGATAGGCATCAAATCCCTCTTCATTGGTGCATTGGTTGTAAAAACCGCGTTCGTGCATAATATTTAGAAATTCTGATTTAAACTTGCTCATCGTTCTTTATCCTTTATACTAAATTTTAACGCATATTAGCATATTATTTTGGCATTGCAACAGAAGAGATTGAAACAGATGATAAAAAATATGGCGGTTTTAGGGCTTTTCGGCGGCGCTTCTCTCAACTCTGCCGAGCTGGCTTTGGTCAACACGGACGGTATTGATATTCATAATGTTATCAAAACCTCCGTTGTTCCGTATCCCGAACCGTTGGTCTGGAATATCCGCTCGGTTATCGGACATCGTTTTCCCGACTTGTCTTCTTTGCGTGAAAATCGTCAAATTCAGCAACTACAGGCTTATATGACGGATTTTTATGTTGAAGCCGTTAACGATTTTTGCTCACCCGATGAAATTGATGAAATCGGCATAGACAGCCTGACGATTTGCCATGATGCCGCAAACAAATGCTCTTATCAGCTTGAACAGGGACATGAACTCAGCCGCAAACTCAACCGACGGATTGTCACCCACTTTCATAAAGCCGATTTACTGTCCGGCGGTCAGGCCTCACCTTTAACACCGGCTTTTTTTAACGCTGTCGGTCAAAAAATCGAAAAACCGGCGCTGTTTATTGATTTGGAAACCGTCAGCAGTCTGGTTTATCTGGGGGAATCCGGCGAACTTCTGGCGTTTGACTGTGCTCCGGGACTGGCCATGATTGAAGACTGGACTTTCCGCCATGCCAATATGCAGACTGATTATAACGGCCGGCTGGCTATAACGGGTAAAATTCATACACAAATTCTGGAAAGCCTGCTGCATCATAAAATTCTGCGTAAAACACCGCCTAAATCTTTAGATATTCTTTGCTTTGCCGATAAAAAAGAACATCTGGAAGGCTTATCACTGGAAGACGGCGCGGCTACTGCCACTGCCTTTATTGCTCAGGCTGTTTATCAGGCGGCACAAAATTTTTTGCCGCAGCAGCCTCAACAAATATATGTTGCAGGAGAAGGCTTGAAAAACCCGTCGCTCATGCGTTTTTTGAAACACATTTTCAACCGGCATACCCTTATTCCCGTAACGGATTTGTCTCCGCAGCTGACAATGACCGGCGCCGTAAGTACAGCATATAATGCCGCCCGCCGTCTTTATTCATTGCCGATTACCTATCCGACAACAACCGGCGCCTATGAACCTATGACCGGAGGAGAAATTTATGATGAAAAATAAAACAACAACCCTAAAAGTATCCAATCTTTGCAAAACCTACGGCCGTATTAAAGCATCTGATAATCTGTCTTTTCAGACAAACAACGGTGAAATTATTGCCCTTCTGGGACCAAACGGTGCCGGAAAATCAACCCTGATGAATATGATTGCCGGCTATCTGGCACCAACTTCCGGCAATATTGCCGTCTTGGGACAGGATATAGCTAAAAATCCCCTGTTTGCAAAAGAAAGCATTGGTTTTCTTCCTGAAGGTTCTCCGCTTTATCCTGATATCAACGTTAAGATGTTTTTGCGTTATATGGCCGAATTACGCGGTGTTTCCCGCGAGCGGGTCGATGAAGTTATCAAAATTGCCAATATTCAGGATATTGTCGACCAGCGAATCGAAACATTGTCTAAGGGTTATCAACGCCGTGTCGGTTTTGCCCAGAGTATCCTGAGCAATCCGCCGCTGCTGCTTTTGGACGAACCGACGGATGGTCTTGATCCCAATCAAAAAGATTATATCCGCAAGCTGATTGTCCAAATGGCGCAAAACAAAACCATTCTGATTTCTACCCACCTGCTGGAAGAAGCGGAAACAATCTCTACCCGTATTATTCTACTGGATAAAGGGAAAATAAAAGCTGACGGCGCACTGGCCGATATACTGAAAAAAGCCGGAACGGACAATCTGGCTGATGCCTTCCGCCGTCTGACCTCACAAAAGGAGTTTTAATTATGAAAAAACTTTGGATTGTTTGCAAAAATGAATTATATCGTTATTTTGTTTCCCCTTTAGCCTATGTTTATTTATTAAGCTTCTTACTCTTAAACGCTTCATTTGCCCTTTATTTTGGTGATTTTTTTAATCGCGGGCAGGCTGATTTGCAATCCGTGTTTGTGTTTCAGCCATGGTTGTATCTTTTGTTTATTCCGGGAATTTCCATGCGTTTGTGGGCTGAAGAATTTCGCAACAAAACCATTGTACAGCTTATTACCATGCCTGTTTCCGTATCTACGCTGGTCTGCGGAAAATTTCTGGCAGCATGGAGTTTTTGCGGATTAGCCCTAATTATGACCTTTCCGTTCTGGATAACGGTTAATCTTTTGGGAACACCGGATAACAGCGTTATCGCCCTCGGCTTTTTGGCGAGTTTTGTTCTTTCCGGCTGTATGCTGGCTATTTCCGAAACGATGTCGGCCCTGACCAAAAATCAGGTTATCGCGCTTGTTCTGGCCGTTATTGCCAACCTCATGTTCTTTTGGAGCGGCATAGAATATATTTTATCTTTTTTCCGCCTGTTTCTGCCGGATACCATTATTGATGTTATTGCTTCATTCAGTTTCCTGAGCCATTTTGCGACTTTAAGTCTGGGACTGGTGGAGCTGAGAGATATTATCTTCTTTGTTTCTGTTATTTTCTTTTTCAACTTTACCACTATTCTGATTGTTAATTTCAAAACGGCCGGAACCTCCGGCTGGCTCAAATCAAACAGCCGCAGTTACTATATTGTCGCCTGGTCAATGCTGCTGATTGCTTTTCTGGGTATAAATATTCTGGCTAACGGCTTAACGCGCAATATCCAATACGATGCAACAGAGAAAAAAATATTTACTCTGACGGAAGATTCCCGCAAGATTTTGCAAAACCTGCCGGAACCTGTTTTGGCCAAGCTCTACTTTTCACCGATTTTGGAGCAGCGTAATCCGGCTTTGCGCACCGTTTTTGACAATATGCGGCTACTTTTGCAAAAATGTAAAACGGCTTCCGGCGGAAAATTTGACTTCAAAATCTATTATCCTGATTTTTTGAGCGAAGAAGAGGACATTGCGCTGGCCAATGGTCTGCAGCCTATTCCGCTGATAGATTTAAATCAAAATGCCCTGTTCGGCATGACTCTGGAAGACACCCTGCAGAACAAACAGGTCATTCCGTTTTTTGCCCAAGAACGGCAGGGACATATCGAGCAGGATTTAATATCGAAAATACGAAACCTGCATCACAAGAAGAAAACCATCGGTGTCATTACCGGACTGGCGCTTTTCGGGACAAACAGTAAAGATGGTGCTTTTTTGGGGCAACCTTGGCAGATTGTTGATCTTTGGCGTGAAAATTACGAAATTATCAATATTGTCCGTCCTGAAGATTTTAACTATCATTTTGATGTCCTGATACTCTTTTATCCTCAGCCTTATAAACAGGAATTTGTTAAGGCCATTAAAGACTATTCCCGTCAAGGCGGAAAAATTCTGCTGCTGCTTGATCCGGCCAATGAGGCATCCCGTTTATATTCCGCCGAAAATTACCGTCTGGTTGGAACAGATTTGGGAGAACTGGCTGATTTCTGGCATATTAAATTTTATAAAGACTATGTTGTAGCCGACCTTGAAAATTCTATTACGGTTGACGCTACGTCCAATTACAAAACAAATCCGACCTTTTCTCAGGATGTTATTCAGTTTCGGATTAAAAAAGACGGCATGAACTACAAACACCCCGTCACCAAAAATCTGAATGAAATTCTGCTGACATCAGCCTCTGTAATCATGCCGGATATGAAAGCTTTGAAAGCAAAAAAAATAAAATTCGAGCCGTTGCTGAAAGCCAGTTCTCTATCGGCAATTATGCCGTCTTCCGTTGTTAGCGACGGTTTAAGTCCGCAGGAAATTCTGCGCAATTTTGAACCGGACGATAATGCTAAAATTCTGGCAGCGGAATTTATCGGACTGGAGCCGGATAATCCTTTTGACGTTATTGCCATTACCGACACAGACTTTTTATATGATACGTTCTGGGGAACCAAAAAATCTTTTCTGGAATCCGAATATCTGGTGGAAAATTCGGATAATGCCAACTTTATCATGAACATACTGGACTATTTGTCCGGCAATCCGGACCTTCTGGCTTTACGCGGAAAAACAGCTCAGGACCACCCTTTCGGCGGTATAGAAATAATGCGCCGTATTAACTCTCTTTTATTTACGCAAAAAGAAAATGCTATTTTTGCCGAAATAGACAAGGCAAAACAATCCATGCAGGAAGTCTGGAGCAAAAAAGACTTTGAAGGACGCGAAAACTTTACTGCCGATGAACTGGCAGCCATTTCAAAGGTCAGAACCAATCTGAATGAATTGCGCCGTCAGCTCAGTGATATCAGAGAACAGGCTTTTGCCGACATCAAAAAAATAGAAACGCTGGTCAGTCTGGCAAACCTTTTGCTTATTCCTGTTCTGCTGACGCTTTTACTGCTCGGTTTCAGGCTGAAACGCCGTTGGCATAAAAATTCCCGGCGTGTCGGAGAATTGTTCAAAATGGATAAACCGCTGCTTAAATTGACGGCTTCTTGTCTGTTTATCTTTTTGTTGGCACTGATTTCTGTTTATTTTGCCAACCGCAGCAGTGTTGATGCTTATGAAGGGAAAAAAGCATTTCCGGAAGTTGAAAAACAGCTCAATAACATCAATCGCGTAGAATTAACCTCAAACACGGCTACACTGCGTTTTGTTTTCAAAGACGGTCTGTGGATTTTGGAAGGACATGAGGATATTCCGGTTTATCAGGAGCGAATCCGCAGACTCTTAACGACTGTTGCCGAAGCCAGATTCTTTGAGAGAAAAACCAATAAAGCCGAAAATCTGGGAATGTTTAACCTTGCCCCGCTGGAAGACAAAGATTCTAAAGTCGTCCGGATAGAATTAAAAAACGGCGATACATCGGTTCAGCGCTTTGATTTGGGGGATATCAACATTGATTTGGGACGCGGTTCGCGCGCCGCCTATATCAAGTTTGATAATCAATTCCAAGTTTGGGAAATTACCGGTGATTTTATAGATATGGATTTGGATTTTCATAAATGGACTTACAGCAACCTGTGGGATTTGCGTTATGGCCGTCTTTATTCACCAAGCAACTATCCGGAGGAACAGGACAAACTTATGATGCTGATGAAATATGCCCTGAATACCCGTATAACACCGACCGGCGTTACTCTGACCTCAAAACCGGTAAAATCGAAAAAACTCTATATTGAAAATGGTAACTATGTTGTTTTATCCTTGTATAAAGAAAACGGAAAAACGTATGCTGTTCTTGATTTTGATGAAAACAATACAGGTTCTTATCTTAAACTGGCAGCCAGATATCTTAATAAAAAGCCTTTGGAAATAGAGGCCGAGCAAATGGAGAAGATTCTTGAACAACTCTGAAACAGACATTCAATCCCTGAAAAAGCTGAAAATGCTGGCGGCGTATGCCAGTATCGGCGTTTCAATCACACTTATCCTCATCAAAGGTGCTGCCGCCGTCCTGACCGGATCACTTTCGGTTTTATCTTCAATGATAGACAGTCTGACAGATGTATTGTCTTCGACCATTGCCCTGATTGCCGTAAAATTCGCCAATAAACCTCTGACCGAGCAGCACCGTTACGGCTACGGCAAGGCTGAATCCGTCAGCGCTTTAATACAGTCAGCATTCATTGCCGGTTCGGGCGGATTTATTCTCTACGACGGTATCTGCCGCTTTGTAACGCCGCGCCCCATTGAACAAACCGGTTTGGGATTGTGGGTTATGGGAATAAGCCTTGTTTTGACTTTTGCGCTTATTTTTTTCCAGAATATCGTTGTCAAAAAAACAAAATCTCAGGCTATATCGGCTGACAGCGCACATTATACTGTTGATTTGCTCACAAACAGCGCCATTATCTTATCCCTGCTGGTGGTGCATTATCTGGACTGGCAATGGTTTGACAGTCTGACGGCTGTTTTGATTTCAATTTATCTTTTATGGAATGCCGCACTCATTGCCCTCAAAGCTCTGGAAGAAATAACCGATCATGAAATTGATGCGGAAACAAAAGCGCAAATTGTTGATATTGTCACCTCCGTATCGGGAATTAAAGGATACCATGATTTGCGCACGAGAATCTCCGGATTGAGAATATTTATTGAAATTCATCTGGAAATGGACGGCAGCTTATCTTTATTGCAAGCGCACGATTTATCCGATCAGGTAGAAAACAAGATTTTGGAAAAACTTCCTGCCGCTCAGGTTATTGTTCATCAGGATCCTTACGGACTGCATGAAAAACGGCTGGACCATGAAATTAACGGAACTTGCTCTTTATAAAAAAAATTTCCGCTGTATGCGGAAATTTTTTATCAGGAGGAAAACATTTTCTCAGATACGGCCGCCCTGCTGACGCGCAGACACTCCCATACTTAACCCCATACGGTTTATCTTTGTCTGGTCTAACTCAACAGCTTCATTCTCTCCCTTACCAATCGGGATAAATCCTTTCTCTGCCGCATAAATAACCTGTTTGCTTGGAGATTGGACGACTCTGCATTCTTGGACGGGACTGACAGGCTTGCCCTCATATTTCAGCACATTCCCTTTAAAATAAGCCTCTGCCAGTGGTTCTGTATTTACAACAACCATTTCTGCCGGACGAGCCAATACAACCGGCTTATTACCTTTTGCAAAGAGCTCTCTTAATGTTTCTGTTTTATCATTATTATTAGACATATTTCAATCCCTATTACATTTCTTTTGTCTATTCTTAACATATTTAATTTCTTTTGTCAAGTATAATAATTTAGACAAACAAACTTTTTGCATATTTTTTTCTATATTATAAAACAGCGGGGATAAATCCACCCCGCTGTTTTTGCATAAAATACCTGATTATAATTTACCGGCAGTCCACCTTATCTATTTCAAAGGTAAAGTAGTCTGAATAAAGCAGAGTACCTGCCCCATAAGAATTAGGGTTATAAACTTTTACATTCGGACCTGGTCCCATATAGAAATCACAATGACCCCATTTATAATGTTCCCAACATTCTTCTAAATCCGGTGATCCGAGCGTCGGCACTCTTGGACTTGTTGACGTATTAAAATGGTCTGTTACTCCGCCGCATATATAACTGCTGCCCACACTTATATATAAAGTTCCGCCATCACCAGCTATTGTCTGAGGATAGCCTTGTGCAGCAGCATAAGAAGTAACTCCGTTTTCATCCATACCATAAGTATATAACTGGCAACCGGCTATTCTCGACGATGAATCGGCTTTACATCTGAAGAACATACGGTTATTAAATGTATAATCCAGTGAAATTTCCTTGGTCTCACCTGCTTTTACAGATAAAGAAGTACCTCCTTGATAGTCCATAAGAAGTGTATAATGACAGCTGCCATTGGTGCAGGTACTATCACATATCCTGTTATAATATGCATACTTATTATTTTCATCCTGTATACATAATTGGTCTTCGTCATAAATCCCATATTCGACTTTATATTCTCCTGCAGGCAAGCTCACAGATTGAGATGACGCAGCACCCGTTACATTATCAACCGTAAACGTCTTAACCGTTTCGCCGGAAGAATTTATTATATCAACCTTTGTCGTACCAGATGTAAACACAAAGTCTGCCGTATCACATTTTGATGCAAGATTATAATCGCAAACAATATTGATGCCGGCAATCGTAATCGTCCCGTTTCCGACTTCCGGATTTTCCGAACAGGTACCGCATTTGTTGCCGTAATCATCCGACCGGTTGAAAGTAAATGTGTTCTTGCTTGTATCGCAGGCTGCTTCGTTTATCAGACTGTAATCTGCACACGTTTCCTTCCGGATACACTTACCGCAGTCTTTGCCATTTGCCGTTCCGTTTTTATCCAGCTTATAATCGGCTCCGCAACTCGTCACATCTGCCGAGTAACCTGTCGGACAGCTTTCTATCGTACATGTATAGCACTCACCGTCCGCTCCCGTTGTGCCGGTAACGCTTGCAATACCGGAACACTCTGCTTTGGGCATCCAGCTGCCGTTTATTTCCCGACAGGTTTTCAGCGTACATTCCACGCAGGTGCCTTCTATTCCCGAACCGACTTCCGTTTCCTTTTCGTTGATACCGCATGAACCGCTCACTTTCCAACCAGAATCCGAACATCTTTTGTTCTCACACGTATAGCATTGGCCGTCAGAACCAACCTTGCCGCTATCTTTACGTTCGGTATTTTCCGGACACGGCTCGTTGACATTGTAATAGTCGGCATTCAGCTGTTTGCATGTTTTGAAAACATCACAAGTATAGCATTGGCCGTCCGAACCGGTTACACCAGGAACTTCTTCTTTTACAACTTTCTGACCGCTGAAATCAGCCCGACAAGGCATATTGCCGCCGATGTAGTCAGAATTAAGCTCCCGACAGGTTTTACCCTCTTTATACCAGCAAGTCTCATCCAGCGCCTCAACCTTTTTAGAAAGGCATTTTTCAGACGAAGTCATATCTTTCAGACAAGAACGCTCGTTTCTGTACTGGCAGTAAGGATAATAACAACCGTTGTTTAACGAACAAATAACAGCCACATCGGCATAATCCGTTTTACATGCCGCTTCAGTATCGTAGCCGCCGTAACTGGCGCAGGTAACATCCGCATCAGGCACTTCTCCCTCTCCATTGCCACAGTCTTCAGAGTCGGGCAAAAAGCAGGTACGGGCAGACACTGCCGACGTATAGCACAGACAGGCTGCCAATATAAATAGCGTGAATATAACACGCTGAAATAGCAATAAACTTTTAGACATAGTCGCCTCCCAAACAGTTAACTTTAAAGTCCCAAAAAAACGGCCGTTTTTTTCGGACATATTTTTTATAGTAATTTCAGTATATCAGATTT
>JAUNIW010000007.1 GCA_030523245.1 Pseudomonadota bacterium | reverse complement strand
ATTAAATCGCTTCTGTTGCAGATTCTTAAAATATTCCCGAAATGGTGCGTATTTATTGTCTCTGGCCTCACCACGCTTTTTCGCTTGAGCTTTTCTATCTTCTGTTACAATAGCCTCAATAGTTGTCGCATGAATTTCGCCCCAATCTTCTCTTGCTTCGGTAAGTGTATCTGCCGCCCAAGATAAAATTTGCTGCTGAAACTCTTTGTTTTGGTGTAAAGATTCATTATGCAGGCACATTTCATCAAATTTGCGCAGTGCTGCAAAAGGTATTATTTCTTTGTAATTCATTTTTCCTCCTTTTCTAAAATAAGAATTATCTTATATAATTGGGAGGCAAAATTCCAAAGTGCAAGATTAAAAAATGATTATTCACTTTCGTTTGATAAATGAGAGTGCAATAATTTTATATTGACTTCACAGTTGTTGAAATTATTATTTTAATAATAAAATATGAGGTGAAAATGAAAAAGATTGTTTTAATTTTAGGACTTTTTTTCAGTTTATGCTCAAATGCTCGGGCACAAGATAATGCAAATGAACAAGAGTTTGTTAATCCTATTTTTTATCAACCGTTACAACCTCTGGGACGGACGTCAACGTGGACATATCTAACGCCGATATCTATAAAAAGTATGACTCCTTTGGATAAAAATAAGGTTGCAATGACAGGAGAATGTGAGCTTGTTGAAAATGAACAAGATCACATTACCCTGTTGTGTGATATATTCTGGCATAATCCGGAGGAGAAAGGTAAAAAATCGATTATTACTTATTCTATAAAAGGTCTATCTTATGAAGGGTGTCTACGTATAGAAGAAGCTTATAGGTCATTAAATGAAGAGTACCCATCTATTTATAACTATTGTGTCACCCCTCTAAATTATATCCCGTCAGAATCTGATTGAACGCGCCATTCTCTTAGTCCAATCATTGCGATTTTGTGTCACATCTTTGCGACTGACATTATCAACAATGCCATTGATATCTCGGTTTTGAATTGTATTAACTTGTTTTTTAGATTACTTTTGCAATAAGGTCAGTCTTTTTGCCGGAACCATTAAAAAAATTGCAGATTTCTTAAAAAAGTCATTGACCTAGAGTTAACTCTAAAAATTATACTTCAGACAAATGTCATTTTTAACCAAGGAGATTTGTGGTGAACAGACGTGAATTTTTAATGTCAACTTTGGCTGCTTTTGCACTTTCGGCTTTACCTAAACTAACACTGGCCGATGCTATTCCTGTTTCTGATACTGTTAAAAGCAAAATCAATCCTTCTAATAAGCTGGGCTTTGGTTTTATGCGTCTGCCACTGAAAAATCCGGAAGACCAGACATCTATTGACTATAATGTTTTAAACAAAATGGTAGATACGTTTTTGGAACGCGGTTTTACTTATTTTGACACGGCATGGATGTATATGGGGTATGAAAGTGAAATTGCGCTGCGCAAGTCATTGGTAGAACGTCATCCGCGCCATAAATTTACCGTTGCCAGCAAATTGCCGGTAGGTTATCTGAAAAGTGCCGGAGAACAGGAAGAAATCTTTAATAAACAGCTGGAAAAGACAGGTCTGGACTATTTCGACTATTATCTGATTCATAACATCAACGCCAACACTATAGGCAATGTTCGTAAGTATGACAGTTTTAAGTTTGTGGCAGATAAAAAAGCGGAAGGAAAAATCAAGCATGTCGGCTTTTCTTTCCATGACAAACCTGAATTGCTGGAAGAAGTCTTAAAAGAACATCCGGAAGTCGAATTTGTGCAGCTGCAAATCAATTATATTGACTGGGATAATGCCAGCATTCAGGCTCGTAAATGCTATGAAATTGCCCAAAAATACAATAAACCGGTTGTTGTCATGGAACCGGTTAAAGGCGGTAGTCTGGCACTGGTTCCGCCGGCTGTGGAAAAAATATTCAAAGATGCCGAACCAAATATGTCGGTAGCTTCATGGGCTATCCGGTATGCCGCTTCTCTTCCGGGAGTTATGATGGTTTTGAGCGGAATGAGTAATATGGAACAACTGGAAGACAATACGTTATATATGCAAAACTTTAAACCATTGGATGATAAAGAAATGAATGTAATCGAGCAGGCAGTCAAGACTTTGCATGCGGCAGTTTCTATTCCGTGTACAGCCTGCCGTTATTGTGTAGAGTTTTGTCCGATGAAAATTGCTATTCCGGATTATTTTGCCCTTTATAATGCCGAAAAGCAGGAACGGTCCGACAAACCGTTTACGGCACAGCGTGTTTATTATAACAATTTGGCTAAGGAACACGGCAAAGCTTCTGCCTGCATCAGTTGTCGCCGGTGTGAAAAGCACTGTCCGCAGCATATAGAAATCAGCAAGTGGATGAAGGAAGTTGCCAAGACGTTTGAGGCTTAAATCAGTAAAAGGGGATAATTCGGATGCACGATAGTTATGAAGATTTGGGTTTTGCCAAGCTGGATTTGAGTCGAGGAATGCGGACAGGAATGCCGGAAACGATTTACTGCGCAGGTAAAACCAAAGAACAGCTGACGGAAATATTAGCAGCTTTTCAAAAAAAGAATATTTCTGTTTTAGGCACACGTTGTACGGCAGAACAAGCAGCCTATGTTCAAAGTTGCGGCGTACCGGCCGTTTATGACGGCACTTCCCGAATTATCAGCTGGTCAAACGGTGAAAAAATGTGTCTGAACGGAAAAATTGCCGTATGTACCGGCGGTACGGCTGATTTGCCGGTTGCGGAAGAAGTTGCGCAGGTGGCTGAATTTTTCGGCGCCGGTGTCATTCGCCATTTTGATGTGGGGATAGCCGGTATTCACCGGCTTTTCGCCAAGTTGGAAGAAATCCGCAAAGCAGATGTTGTGATTGCCGTTGCCGGTATGGAAGGCGCATTGGCCAGTGTTATTGCCGGTCTGGTTGAAACGCCGGTTATTGCCGTGCCGACATCAGTGGGGTATGGTGCTTCTTTTCAAGGTTTGGCGCCGCTTTTAACAATGCTGAATTCATGTGCGGAAGGTGTGTCCGTTGTTAATATTGATAACGGATTCGGAGCTGCGGTTTTGGCCTGCCGGATATTAAGAGGTATAAACAGACATGGCTGAGTATTTATATTTTGAAGGTGCCTGCGGTATCAGCGGCGATATGATAGTGGCATCTCTGCTGGATTTGGGCGGCAACAAAAACAAACTTGATAAGGTTTTGAAAAGTCTGCAACTGGATGGGTTTGCTTATCATATAGAACAAAAATCTTCTTACAGCATTTGCGGCTGTGATTTTGACGTACATCTCAGGCAGGCGCCGCATCATCAAGAGGAACATTATCACGAACATCATCATGAACACCGTCATCTCTCGGATGTTTATGAGATTATTGACCGCGGCGAGATGACAGATAATGCGCGCCAGCTGGCTAAAAAAATCTTTTTGATTGTGGCAGAAGCGGAAAGCAGGGCTCATGGCTGCGCGCCGGATGAAGTGCATTTTCACGAAGTCGGAGCCGTTGATTCGATTGTAGATATTATATCTGTAGCCGTTTTAATAGATGATTTACAGATTAAAAATGTGATTGTCAGCGGATTATGCGAGGGGCAGGGATTTGTGACTTGTCAGCATGGCGTATTGCCTGTTCCGGTACCGGCTGTTGTCAATATTGCCGAGAAATACGGTATTATTCTGCGGCCGACGGATAACAACGGGGAAATGGTGACACCGACGGGGATAGCTGTGGCGGCGGCACTTAAAACGGCTGAAAAATTACCGGCTTCCTATAAAATTTTGAAAACGGGTATCGGTTTGGGGAAACGGGATTTCGGGCATGCCAATTTTTTGCGGACGATGCTGATTGAAGATACGGCTGCCGAAAATCAAACCTATGTTATTGAAACAAATATAGATGATGCAACGGCGGAGGAACTCGGGCTGGTTATGGAAAAACTTCTGGCAGCCGGTGCAGCCGATGTGCATTTTGAACCGTGTTTTATGAAAAAGAACCGACCGGCTTATATGTTGCGGGTTGTTGCGGATACCGGTTGTTTGTCTCGGCTGGAAGAGATAATTTTTTGTAATACGACAACAATAGGGCTGCGTAAATATGCGGTAGAACGCCGTCGAATGGAGCGTAAAATCATCAAAGTTGAACTGCCGTACGGAACGGCTGAAGTCAAAAAATGCTGGTTGAACAATATTGTCCGCTATTATCCGGAGTATGAAAGTATTAAGGCTCTGGCTGCGAAAACCGGGGATTCATACCGGAGTGTTTATGCCAAAGCCGTTCGGGCTGCCGAGGAACAAGATGCTTGCTAAACTGGAAAATTATCTGCAAAGACTGGCGCCGGAAGGAATAGCTCTTGCCTATTCCGGAGGTGTTGACAGCACGTTGCTGCTGGCGGTTTTAAGCCGGATGTATCACAGAAAAGCATTTCCTTTCCGTGCTTTGACAATGCAGACGGCTTTACAAAGTCCGACAGAAATAAATGATTCAAAAAAGCTGGCATCTGACTTAAAAATGAAACAGCAGATTTTTACCTTTAATCCGTTTTCGCTGGAGCCGGTTCGGTATAATCGTCCGGATCGTTGTTATTATTGCAAAGCGGTTGTTTTTGCACAGTTTGCCGATTATGCTGCAGCAAACGGTCTTAAATATCTGCTGGACGGCACCAACGCGGATGATTTGCAAGTTTATCGTCCCGGCCGGAAAGCGCTGACAGAGCAGGGCGTTATTTCGCCCTTGGCCGAACTCGGATTGTCAAAACAAAATATTCGGGAGCTTTCGGCAGAGCTTGGCCTGTCCACGGCTTCAAAACCGGCAGCACCATGTCTGGCGACACGTTTTGAATATGATACGCTGCTGGATGAAAAAATGTTAGACCGTGCAGTGCGGGGAGAACGGGCAATAAAGGAAATGTTTCCGGATATAACGGATGTGCGGCTGCGGGTGCATAATAAACTGGCACGGCTGGAAGTTCCGGTATCTCAATTGCAACAGATTACGGCGCAGCATGAACATATATCCGTTGTTTTAAAAAAATTGGGTTTTGAATATGTAACACTTGATTTGGAAGGATTTCGTTCAGGTTGTTTTGATTTACGTCTCAAAGAAAAATAATGATATCAGAGGGAATGGCATGAAAAAAATAATTTTGGTGTTTTTAACCGTTATCGGATATTCGACGCTTGCAGCAGCACAAGAACTGCCACAGCCGGAAACAACGGTACTTTCCGCACTCTGGCTGACTGCATTTCTGACGGCGGTTATCCATACCGTTATGGGGCCGGATCACTATCTGCCGTTTATAGCTATTGCCAAAAGCCGGAATTACAGCTTGAAAAAGACGCTGTTATGGACCTTTATTTGCGGAATCGGGCATATTGTCAGTGCTTTGCTGATTGCCGTTTTGTTTATCAATTTTTCGCATTGGCTGAGTGCCGAGAAATTTGTCTGGCTGGAAAATAATCGCAGTGATGTTGCGGCTTATGCGCTGATAGGACTGGGTGCAGCCTATTTGTTGTGGGCGCTGCGTCACCGCTGGCAGCATAAGCATATAGCAGAACACGGGCATTTGCTGTCTGACACCGAAAGTAAAAATATAACGGTCTGGGTGGTTTTTATTATTTTTGTTTTGGGGCCGTGCGAAGCACTTCTGCCGATATTGTCGGCAGCGAGTGTTTTTGGTGTTCCGGCGGTTATTTTCAGCACGGTTATTTTTTCGGCAGCTACCATTTCAACGATGATGTTGGCGGTAATTTTGGGAATATACGGTATTAAAGCTCTGCGTTTTACGCATTTGGAAGAATATGCGCATGAAATTGCAGGCGGAACGATTATGGCTTGCGGCATAGCTATTATTTGCGGGTTATAAAGAACACGGCAAAAGGAGAAAAAAATGAAACAGAAATTATACAGTTATATTCGGATAAGTATAGCCGTTATTGTCGGTATTTTGACAATTTCGGCTTTTGTCGGAATCTTTTATCCGGTAAAAATTTTTAATGTACAGCTGACGGCTTTGCTGCAGAGAACATTGGTTGATTTTTCTTTATTTGCCGTCATTTTGGCAGCCGGTCTGTTGGTTTTGACTTTACTGTTCGGCCGCATTTATTGCTCAACTTTATGTCCTCTGGGGTTATTTCAGGAACTTCTAATGCTGGTATTCCGCCGGAAAATAACGCCGCAAAAAGGTTATGTTTATAAATATTTTCTGGCAGCGGTTGTCTTTGGTGTATTGATTGGCGGTACGGTCTGTCTGGTACGTCTTGTCGACCCGTATACGCTGTTTGGTTCTGCGGCAACGGGCAGTTGGCTGGGACTGGCATTTATTACGGCGCTTGTTGTTTTGGTTTGGTTCAAAGGACGTTTTTTCTGCACCAATATTTGTCCTGTCGGTACTGTTCTCGGCCTCATATCCAAGCATGCGCTGAATAAGATTTATATTGAGTCGGATATGTGTGTTTCTTGCGGATTGTGTGCTTCCAAATGTCCGGCCGGCTGTATAGATTTCAAAAACAAAACCGTGGATAATGAAACCTGTATCAAATGTTTTAAATGTCTGAGCGGTTGTCGGCGCAGCGGTGTTCACTATGGTATCAAACCGGTGCCGGAGCCGGCTTTCAGCCCTTCCAGACGCCGTCTGCTGACGGGTGGTTTGGTTCTGGCAGCTTGGGCTGTAGCGGTAAAGGGCGGAATTGAATTGAGTAAAAATGTTGCCGTGAAAGCCAAGAAAATATTATTGCCGGCCGGAGCCGGTTCGGCCGGAGAATTTGCCAACCGCTGCCTGAACTGCAATCTCTGCGTACAAAACTGCCCGATGAAAATAATAAAAAAGGCCGACGGAGAGCATTCTACGGTTTATCTTGATTATATGGATAGTTATTGCAGTTTTAACTGCCATAAATGCTCGGAAGTTTGTCCTTCCGGTGCCATCAGTCGTCTGACTTTGACCGAGAAGAGAAAAACGCAAATCGGCGTGGCACATGTCAATGAAGAAGTTTGTGTCCAGTGCGGTTTGTGTGTCATGGAATGTCCGCGGCAGATTATTAAAAAGGCTGACGGAGGATATCCGCAGATTAGTCCGGACGAGTGTATCGGCTGCGGTGCCTGCAAACAAGTCTGTCCGGTTAAGGCTATAACAATTTCGGCAGTAGAGAAGCAAAGAATATTATAAAGGAGAAAAAATGTCATTGGGAATAACGGAAATAGCCCTGATTCTGGTTGTTGTACTGTTTTTGTTCGGCGGGAAGCGGATTCCTGAACTGGCCAAAGCTTTGGGCAAGGCGCAATATGAATATAAAAAGGCCCGTACCCTGCTGAAAGACGAGGCGGAAGATTTTAAAGAAACGGTTGAGAAAGCCGTAGCCAGAGAAGAAGAAAACGAAAAATCAAAAAAGGAATGAGATATTTTTGCAAGGCCGCGGCTTCTTTTGATTTTTTTAACTTTTAACGGTTAAAATAAAAAACAGAGGAAAAACAACATGGAAAAAACACCGCAGCTGCATCATCATAATCAGGAAAAATTTCTCGACCGGATTCCGGTAGAAAAAGCGTTTATCCGCACAGCAGAAACGTTTCAGCTGATTAGTGATGCCACACGGCTGAAAATTTTATGGCTGCTGTGTCATAATGAAATCTGTGTCAATAATATTGCCGTGGCCGTTAATATGAGTTCACCGGCCGTGTCGCACCATTTGCGGTTGTTGAAACAAGCCGGTTTACTGGAAAGCCGCCGTGAGGGTAAAGAAATGTATTATAAATTGGCGCAGACAGCCGAAGCTTCTTTATTGCACCGTGCTTTGGATGATATTCTCGATATAAAATGCCCGCTTTGAGCACTGTCAGGAAATATTGTATAAGATTTAAAAAGACAGCAGCACCTACCGATAAAACATATCTTGACAGCTGTTATTTTTCGGTCTATAATTAAACATATATTTAATTGTTTAACTATCAGGAGATAAAAAATGAAAAAAACTTTTAAATTGACGGATTTGGATTGCGCCGTCTGTGCAGCCAAATTAGAAGATGCCGTTCGGACATTGGATGGTATTGATTCGGTCAGTGTGAGTTTTATGGCGCAAACCATGACGATTGAAACCTCCCGAAATATAGATGAGATTATGCCAGAAGTCGTTCGTCTGGCAGCAAAAATAGAACCGGATTGTGAAATTATTTTGAAATAAGGCGTGGAAGCTATGACAAAAAAACTGAAGAAAATGCTGTATAAAATAATTGCGGCAACCGTATTCTTTATCGCTGCCCTGCTGCCTTTACCGGAGCAAATTTGTCTGGCTTGTTTTGCATTATCTTATCTGATTGTCGGACTGCCGATTATTAAAAAAGCAGTGCTGAATATTAAAAACGGTGATGTTTTTGATGAAAATTTTTTGATGATGGTTGCAACATTTGGCGCATTTGCCATTGCAGAGTATCCGGAAGCCGTAGCTGTTATGCTGTTTTTCCAAATTGGTGAGTTTTTTCAGAGTTATGCTGTCAACCGGTCGCGTAAATCCATTTCCGCCTTAATGAATATCCGGCCTGATTTTGCGCGTACAGAGCAAGACGGGCAGTGGGTGGAAGTCAGTCCGGATGAGGTTCCGTCCGGTTCCTTGTTGGAAATCCGTTCCGGTGAAAGGGTACCTCTGGACGGTGTTGTGACGGCAGGGGAATCCAGTCTGGATATGTCATCATTAACCGGAGAATCCCTGCCGCGTCTTGTTGTCAAGGGTGATGAAATTTTGAGCGGAGCCATCAATTTAGGCGGAATCCTGCACATCAGAACAACCGGTGTTTATGCCGAATCAACTGTATCGAAAATTCTGAATTTGGTTGAAAATGCTTCTGCGCAAAAAGCACGGGTAGAAAATTTTATTACCAAATTTGCCCGCTTTTATACGCCGGTGGTCGTGATAGTGGCTGTTTTGCTGGCATTTTTACCGCCGCTTTTAATCGGAGCTCCGTTAAATGTCTGGCTTTATCGGGCCATAACATTTTTAGTTATTTCTTGTCCCTGCGCTTTGGTTATTTCGATTCCGCTCAGTTTTTTCGGAGGCATCGGTGCAGCATCGAAGTGCGGAATTTTAATCAAAGGAAGTAATTATCTTGAAATTCTGGCACAAGCGGAAATTGTGGTTTTTGACAAGACGGGAACCCTGACCAAAGGATGCTTTGTTGTCAGCAATGTTCTGCCGGAAAAGATATCGGCGGCAGAGTTGCTGGAAACGGCAGCGCATTTGGAAGCATATTCGTCTCATCCGATTGCCGTTTCTATCAGAAAAGCCTATGGACAGGAGCCGGACTTGCAG
The DNA here is from genome assembly GCA_030523245.1 of Pseudomonadota bacterium. Lineage (GTDB taxonomy): Bacteria > Pseudomonadota > Alphaproteobacteria > RF32 > CAG-239 > RUG410. The sequence continues at coordinate 28,929 of JAUNIW010000007.1, read as the reverse complement.
CGTTTGTCAGAGATAAAAGATTGCTTCGGTAAAGGCATAACCGGTAAATTTGACAATAATGAAATTATACTCGGCAATGCCAAAATGATGCGGGAAGCCGGAATAAAAATTCCGGAAGTTCCGACTTGCGGTACAGTTGTTTATGTTGCCAGAAACGGTATTTATATCGGTTGTCTGCTGATAGAAGACGAAATAAAAGCCGATGCGGCAAATGCCGTACGACAACTGAAAAAAGTCGGTGTAATCCAAACGGTTATGTTGACGGGAGACCGTGAAAATACGGCACAAAAAGTTTCGGAGACACTTGGTTTGGATTGCTGTTTTGCCGAGCTTTTGCCGGCGGATAAGGTGCAGAAATTTGAGGAATTATTTTTGCGGAAGACAGCCGGCGGAAAGGTACTTTTTGTCGGCGACGGTATCAACGATGCACCGGTTTTGGCGCGTTCGGATATCGGTATTGCCATGGGCGGTATTGGTTCTGATGCGGCTATTGAAGCGGCTGATGTGGTCATTATGACCGATGAACCGTCAAAAATCGCCAAAGCTGTTGAAATTTCTAAGAGAACATTGCATTTGGTGTATGAAAATATCGTTTTTATTTTAGCGGTAAAATTTGTTGTTTTAGGATTGGGCGCTGCCGGTATGGCTTCTATCTGGGCGGCCGTCTTTGCTGATGTCGGTGTATCTGTAATTGCTATTTTGAATGCCATGCGCGCCTTGCGGTTTTATAAATAAACTGGATAAAAACAAGTTGACTTGCTGTTCAAACAGCGCTATTATCAGAATAGAAGTAAATTATTATGATTATGAATATTTTGATTTCTGTAGCCGTCTTGGCTATATGTTTATTTCTTCTTCTCAAGATGAGAAAAGGAGGATTAAGAAATTTAGTCGGCATCATCTATTTTGCTGTCACAACCTATTGGTTATGGAATATTTCCGATTGGACGGCAAACGGATTCTACGACAGTTTTTTAGAAAAACTGGGAATCATGACAGGCAGCTGTACTTTTTCTTTTTCCGGCCTGTATTTACTCTTTAAAGAGACTGAACTTTAGAAACAAACTGATTGCTTTCAATGTATATTTGAAGCAGTCAGTTTTTTCTTTTGTATAAAAGCCGGATATAAAGTAACCCCCGCTTGTCTCATCACAAACGGGGGCTTAAATTCTCAAGAATTAGAATTTATATTTAATGTTGGCATAACCGGTATGGTCGGTATAGTCTTCACGGAACTTACCTTCATAACCGACGGTGCTTTCAACTTTTGGCGTAAAGTACATTGTTACGCCGGCACCGGCTTCAATACCGAAGCGTTTAACCCGTTCGCCGTCGACAAAGTAACCGGAACCGTTCGATAAACGAACAAGAGAGCTTTCTTTGTCCGAAATCAAGTCATACGTTACGGCCGCATGAACATCCGGATGCCAGTAGAATGAATGAGAGCCAAAGCAGCTGACCAGATCTTTACCGGCTTTAACACCGGCCACGGCTGTCAGCACATCCATAGTTTTTGGTTGTACTCTTTGATCGGCCGTATCTTTATAAAAGTCGCGGCTGATATTGTTGTAACGCAATCCGGCTTCCGGTGTAACTTCTATATTCGCTACTTCGGCATTGTAACCGGTCATAGCCTGTAAACCAAGATTTTCGACATCATATTTAGCCTTATAAGTTTTGCCGGCTACATATTTGGATTCATCATAATCAGACCAGCCGAAAGCTGCTACGCCGTTAATATACCATTTATTGGTCGGACGATATTCGCCATAAGCAAAGATGGTATGGGTATCAACATCAACATCACGTTTGAAGGCATTTGCATCATCCATGAAATAGCTGTAACCGATACCGGCTTTAACGGCGTTTGTCAGTTGTTTATCCAATCCCATGGTAATACCATAGTCATGGATTTCAAAGCCGTAAGCGCGGGAGTTGTCATCGAGTTCGATTCTGTTACCGTTGACCTGTACCCAAACGCCGACACCGTCAGTCAAAGCATCACCGGATGACAAACCGTATTTGCCTTTATATATAGTATTGTTTAACCGGTTCGTCACGGCGTGGAATACCTGATTGTTGTGGTTGACCGAAATTGTGCGGACTAACGGCGCGTCGGCCGGAGCCAAAGCAGTCAGGGCTTCGTTAAAGGCCTTGGCATCATTTTGAGCCAAATCAGTCAAATCATCAGCCACACCGGCACTGATGCTGCCGTCTTCAAAAACATCTCCGTCAACCCAGGCACCTGCCGTATTGCCGTTGTTTTCCGTACCACCGGCTTCTTGGCTCACGTCAGCAGCACTCTTAACCAGACTGATGATATAATCACCGGCCTTGTCTGCTTTTTCGAAGTGATACATATTATTATCGGCTACCGAGCTGAAGTTATCAGTAAAGTCATTATCGGCAGTCAGCAGCGTAACGGTTTTTGTCGGATTTTTAAAGGTAACAATACCCTGACCGAGGGTGGCATGTAAATCGCCGCCGTTAATGGTCAGACTTTCGGCGCTGATTTGGCCATTGCCGTTATGTTTAACGGAGATATTGACATTAGAACCGTCATTAAATGTTGCATTACCGAGCTTAATCGTTTTGTCACCGACATTCAGGTTGCCGCCATCCATAACAAAATTTTCAACCGCAGCCAATTCCGAACCGTTATTCAAAGACCAATCTCCGCCGGCAACGTTCATATTTCCGGCCGTAATCGTATCATTGACATTAAATTTACCGTTACCGGAAACGTCAATATTTCCGGCTGTAATCGTATTATTGATATTAAATTGACCATCACCGGAAACATTGATATTTCCCGTACCGTCAATAGCACTGTCAATATTAGAAACAGTATCTGCTGCCAGATTGAACGTTCCGTTATTGGTTACGGCGGCACCTTCAAAACCTTTTACGGAAACATTGTTCATGGTCAGTATCTGATTATCACCGACAATAATGCCGGCATGTCCGTCACCGTCAATAGTCTTGTCATTACCGTTAATGGTCAGGGTGTCATGAGCCAACTGACCTAAGTCAACTTCGACAATGGCATCTTCCGTCATATCAAAAATATCGGCCGCATTTTTGAACTGAACAGCTGTTTCCAAAGCTTTGACATTACCGAATTTCAGATTACCTTCCGTGTCGGTTGTCTGATATTCAACCAGATAAGTGTTGTTGTCTGTTGAAACTTCTGACAGATTTTCATTCAAAACCAGTTTGTCTTTGGTGTTGTTGTCGGCTACCTGTACCACGGTAATATGACGATTGGTGTCAGCCATAATGTTAATGTTGTCAACAGACATTGATTTATCGCCGCTGACACTGTTTGCTGTCAGAATGTCGCTTGCTGTTGCAGCCAAATCCGTATCTAAAGAAACGCCGAGATTTTCATCAAGAACAATTTTTCCCAGATTATGGCTGTTTGTAGCATTATCCTCTAAAGACAAAGCGCCGCCGGTAACATTAAAATTAACATCATCGGCAAGGCTGCCGACAGCATCACCGGTGTGGCCCAGTTTCAAAAGACCGTTGCTTAAGTTTATATCATTATCCGAAACGGTATTATTCAGGGCAAGAACGGTATTTTCTCCCTCAACATTCAAAGTACCGTTGGTTGCGCTGCCGTTAATAGCGTCATTAAAGGTGTTTGTACCATTGGTAAAATGAACCGTACCGGCATTGTACATGGCATTGGATTCACCATTAGCCGTATTTCCGCTGAATGTGGTGGTATCACCGGTAAAATAAATGGTACCCTGATTATAAATTGCGCCACCGTTTTGAGCGGCTGTATTTTCGCTGAAATTATTTTCACCGCTGAAAACAAGGATACCGTTTGCATTATTGAAAACAGCGCCGCCAGCTTTAGTGGCTGTATTTTTATTGAAAGTTACACCGGTAATACCGCCGGAAACATTTGTAATAGCCCCAGTTGAGTCTTTGGTTACAACACCGATTGTACTAGAATTTGTACTGTTGCCACTATTATAAATTGCACCGCCGTTTGTTGCAGTATTATGAGTAAATTGGCTTTCTAAGTTTTCAATAACACCTTTATCATTATTAAGGGTACCATTTGATGTTTTATCTTCTACCAGAACGTTATCAGTAAATTCTCCCTTCAGATTTTTAATGGTACTGGTATTGTGAATAACACCAGCTCCCTGCATCTGGTTATCAATAAATTTAAGCTCCAAAGTATCGCTTTCATCTTCATGATAAATAAGACCATCTCTTGCAGATTGGTTATTTTTGAACATTACATTGGTAGCCACAAGACTACCTTTTTGTAAAATCAATCCATTGTTTCCGGCTATATAATTCTCAAATATAACATTATCTAATGTTGTTGTAGTGGTTGAAGCATTGTTATAAATGAGGCCATCTGAATCAGCTGTTTTTCTATTGTCACCATCTTCGCCGTTGAAGCGTACATAGGTCAGAGTAAGTGTACCATCGCTTTTGTTTTTAATTTGACCACCATCTAAATCAATTTGGGTGTAAGCATCTTCTGTTCCGGTAATAGATATTGAGCCATTATTATCAATATCTTTATTACTTACGAAATTGTTGATATTTGTTAGCACCAAAGTTCCGTTATTTTCAGTTTTATTACTGGAAGTAAATTTTAAAGTGTTAATGTTTGAAAATTCTACTTCCTTATTAGCAGAGATTGTAAATTTTTTATATTGAAAATCAAGAGAGTTACTATTTCCTTGAATAGTTGTTTTATCACCACCGGCAGTATTAGATGTTTTTAAATCTGTTGAAGGTGCAGCGGCAGTAACATTTGTTAAAATATCATAAGTTCCATTACTGTTTAAAGCATTTTTCAATTCGTTCCAGTTACTTATATCCGCAGCTCCGGCCGGTGCAGCCAGAATGAATAAGCCGGCGTTGATAAGCGCACATTTTTTCAGGACAGACAAATATTGTGATTTTAATAAACCAAGGGCCGATTTGCTGTATTTCATAATTTTCTCCAGTTTTCAAATAGTTCGTACAAAAAAATTGTTCAAAAATAACGGTCGTTTTTTTTGGACCCTGAAATCTTCTGAAAAATTAGGATTTTTTATAATTTATAAACAAAATTTATGAAGATAAATCAATATGTTGTCATTTTTACTTGTTTTTAATATTTTTATATGTATACTGCCTTATATAGTCCAAAAAAAACGACCGTTTAAAACGGACTCGGAAAGGGCAAAAGTTCTGCCGGTAAAGAGATTGCCGGTGCCGAAACCGGAAGATAAAAATTTACTTGCGTTTTTTCCAAAAAATATTTACTCCTGAATTTATGAATTTGAATAAAACAGACATTATCTGTCGGTTGACTGACAGTTCACGACAGGAAGAGCTTTTTAAAACAGCCGATAAGATTCGTCATGATTATGTCGGCGATGAAGTGCATTTGCGCGGGTTGATAGAATTTTCCAATATTTGCCGCAACAATTGTTTATATTGCGGTATCCGTCGCGGCAACAAACAGGTTAACCGCTATCGTCTGACCGAAGATGAATTGATAGAAACGGCGCGGCGCGGCGCGTTACTGGGCTTTAAAACGATTGTAATGCAATCGGGCGAAGACATGTATTATACGGTGCCGAGGCTGTGCCGGATTATTGAAAGTATCAAAAAATTTGATGTGGCGGTAACTTTAAGCATCGGCGAGCGTCCTTATGCCGAATATAAAGCTTTTCGCGAGGCAGGGGCCGACCGCTATCTGATGCGGATAGAAACAACGGACAAGGCACTTTATCACAAACTTGATCCTGAAATGAGCTGGCAATATCGATATGAATGCCTGCTGGCACTTAAAGAGCTGGGCTATGAACTCGGGTCGGGGATTATGGTCGGTCTGCCGGAACAAAGTTTTGAGTCCATCGCCGCAGATTTGCTTTTTTTGAAAAAACTTGATGTAGATATGGCCGGTATCGGGCCTTTTATTCCTCACTCCCAGACGCCGTTAAAAGATGCTGCCGGCGGAACATTAGAATTGGCCTTGCGAACAATGGCTCTGATGCGTATTTTGCTGCCGGATATAAATATTCCGGCAACCACGGCTATGGAAAGTCTGCATCCGCAAGGAAGAGTTCGGGCATTGCAAAGCGGGGCTAACGTAATTATGTCCAATATTACCGAGAGCGAATACCGCAAATTGTATGAGTTATATCCTGATAAAGTTTGCCTTGAGGATACGCCGGTGCACTGCCGCAGCTGTATCGATACCAAAATTATGAGTATCGGCCGGACAATCGGGCAGGGATACGGTAGCAGAATCCGGTATTCGGAAAAAATAAAATAAATCTTTTATTTTTAAAAGTTCAATGTTATCATCACAAAAAATATCTGAAAGGTAAACAGATGAAAAATTATTTGGCTGTTTTGTTTTTTCTGCTGCTGACCGGTCCGTCGTATGCCGCGCGTACACCGCCTTTGTTGCTTGATAATGACGGAATGCTTATGGACGACTCCGAAGATTTGGAGCCTTCGGAGAATATTGAAAATTCTTCGGTACCGGGGGATGATGTACTCGGTTTGGCGGTGAAAGATATTACGACGGCTCAACAACCGGAGGCGGAATCTCAAAAGGCTCCGGTTATCAGTCAGCCTGAAACAAAAGTACCGGAGCCTGCAGCCGAAACAGCAGAAGCCGGTGAAACACCTGCCGAAGGCGGAACAGAAGAAACACCGGAGGCCGAACCGGTGGAATATTTACCGAATCCAAGTAATTTTTCGGCAGATTTTATGAGTTCTCTTTATGAATGTAAGCCGGCTAAAGAACAGCAAAATTTATCCGGTTTTGAAGAAATTGCCATTATGGGACCGGTCGCTGTCGGCTGCCGGTTGCGCTATGAGCAGTTTATTCTGACCGTACCGACCGGATTGCTGCCAAATATTCACAGTATGGCCGATATTCGTCAGCTTTTGCAAAACGGTGATATTTCCAAATATCAGCCGCAATATGAATATACGGGGCTTCTGCAGGAGCTGAATGTTTGTATTCAAAATACCAGCAGTCATAATGCGTATTTGCACCGCCGGACGAAAAACGAGATAACAATTACCAGCGGTCTGACTTCCAAAATAGAAAACGGCGGCTGTACCGTCAGACTGCTCAATCAGCTGAATATCGGCGAGAAATTTGCCGACTACAGCGTTGTCTGTAAAATTCCGGCAGACGATATGCAGTTAATTTTAGACGCCTATAAAGATTTACTGGCCGAGGAGAAACCAAAGGATGAAGATTTAAAAAAGGCTGATGATGAAATTATGTTCCGGCTGCAGCAGGTCGGTTATTGTCATAAACCGAAAATATAAGTGTCTTAACCATAAAAAAGGAAGGCAGATAAAAGCCTTCCTTTTTTAGTTTGCAAACTCAGGACAAACCCAAATGTGTACCACGGTGGTTAATCGTCAGGATTTGTCTGCGGTTACGTTTTTCCGGCAAAACAAAAGACGTATGAACCCAGCCGCTGTTCGGATCACTCGGATTATTATGGTATTCCAAAATCAACTGGTCATATACCAGATTTTGGGCAACCCAGTTTGCCAGTTCGAGGTTGCTGATACCCATAATTTCATAGTCGGCCGCTTCGCATTTCATGTGTTGAGAGCTGCGGGCGCCGCCGATAGCCGTGTTCGTTTTACGCGAACGATACCCTGAACTGACGTTAACAGGTTTACCGTAGTGGTCACGTACCGGTTGCAAAATGTTCAGACAAAGCTGACGCAGTCGTTCGATTCCTGCTTCATCGGGCAGATTAAAAATCCGGCGGGATTCGGCAGTTGCCGAATGTGTAAGCTCATACAAGCTGAAGTTAGCCGAAAGTTTATATTTCCGCCGCGCCTCATAAGTCTGAAGATTAAGACGGCGGTTACTGTCGTCAAAACTGTAAGCGATATGCACCCAGCCGTTTTTTGTGTTGTCATTATCCGGAAATTCCAACTGCAGCAGGTCAAAATCAAGATTGTCGGCAATATAGCTGCAAACATCGGCAAGTTTAATGCCTTTAACTCTGAAATCGACCGCCTCACAGACAAGATGCCGTGAGTTAGGCGCCTCATTCAGCAAAGTATTGACCTGAGCCGAACGATAACCGGAACGAATAATGACAGGTACCTTGAAATAGTCGCGCACCGGCTGCAGAATTTTCTCGCAAAGCGTAGAAAGTTTGCTTATGCCGGCTTCGTCGGGTACATTGTCCAGATGATGAAACCGTGCCGTATACGAAGCCGTAAGTTCGTACAGCGTAAAGTTTTTGGTCAGCTGACGGCTTTTCAGTTTTTCAATCGTATAATTTTCCATAATAATCAATTTAAATTAGACATAAAAATTTTTTAATACCTTAATATATAATAGATATTTCAAATTATGCAACTTTTTTTTGTCAAGCCGAAAAATATTGAAACTTTTCAAAGGCGTGCTAAATTAAAAAACATCGTTTTATTATTAAAATTATAATTATGAAAAAGACTCGTTTAATTTGGCCGGATAATGTGGTTGTCGACAGAATCCTGTCCGGTAAGCTGTTTTATTTATCGGGTGTTTATGATCAACGCCGTTTGGTTAAAGCCAAGCTGTTTGAACAGAAACTGAGTGTAACGCCGGATGTCAAAGATGATGAGCCGGTATTAGTCAAAGAAGTGAGTTTGATACATACGCCATTGCTGTTTGCTATGTCGGGCGGACACCGCTGGTTGTTGTATTCGGAGCAGGAAGTCGAAGGCTTAAAGCTGGAGTGCGAGCAAGGCGTTTTCGGCCGGTTGAAAAAGGTCGAAAGAGTACGCTATCAGGCTGTCTATAATTATACGCTTCATGAGTACAAGCGTCACAAGATGCAAAATACCGGAGAGTTTTTTGCTTTCAAGTCATGGCAGTCGTTGCAAATAGAATACTTCTCTGACAATCGGATGAAAACATTCGTCCCGATTTATTTGATGAAAGAGGAAAAATTTATCGAAGACATGAACGGCTATCCCCGCTGCAGCGACGGTTCCAAGCCGCGCCTGCTGGGATGTGATGTTTTTGATAAAGGGCATTTCAATGTTTTTCTGCCGGCCGAGAACCTGCCGAAAGAATTGTCTGCCTATTTTAATCACTGAAAAAGACGGTTGGAAACGTGTTATGTTTCCGGCCGTTTTTTTTGAGCTGTACAGTCTTTTCTCTTGAAAACACGGGGAAAAATGCCTATACTTGTATTTGTAAGGATGCTTGTAAAAAAAGCAAACTTATATTGGATTAACAACGATGGAGTTTTTATGTTAAATTGTGCGCCGGCCGCTGCCTTATGCGGTTTCACTGACGAATACCGTAACAGGTTCGTCTTATTATTCTCAACAACTTTTTTATCTTTTATTGAGGGCTTTGCTGTTCTGAAAGGAGTGTAGTTATGCTCAGTTTCAGAGACAGATTAAGAGAAAATGATCCGGAAATTATTGCCCGAATAGCCGCTTCGACCGGTTTTTTTGATGACAGAGATATTCAGCTCAATACGGAAATAGCACGTCATTTATTGCATCACAAAGATTGCGAACATCGTTTTTTGTTTGCCGAAGATAACGGCAAAACGGTGGCGTATGCCTGTTTTGAAGAATTGCCGGATGCCAAAGCCGGAACCTATGAATTGTTTTGGCTGTCTACGCTGAACGAATATCGCGGTTTGGGTATCGGCCGCCGGCTGGTGGCCTATTTGATAGAACATCTGAAAAGTCTGGGAGCCGAACGGTTGTATGTCAAAACCGACAGCACGGCTCAATATGAACCAACCCGGCGTTTTTATGAAAAATGCGGTTTCCGGCTGCGGGCAGTACTGCCGGAATATTATGGCACCGGTGATGACTGTTGTATTTATTGTCTGGATATTGCAGAGGACGGATTCGGATTTTCCGAACAAAAATATGCCGCTGCCGAATAGTTGTTGCAACCACAAAATTTTGCTTGTGCTTGCGGATTTTTGCTCTATCATAAAACCGGATATACGTTTTTTATGAGGAGATGTGAAAATGGAATTTTATGTTTGCAAGCATTGCGGAAATATTGTGGCTATGGTTCAAAATTCAGGTGCGCCGGTATCCTGCTGCGGTGAAAAAATGGACAGACTGACGGAAAATACGGTAGATGCTTCTAATGAAAAGCATTTACCGGTTGTCAGCCGCAGCGGCGAAAAAGTTACGGTTAAGGTCGGCAGCATTGCTCACCCTATGGAAAACGCTCATTATATCGGCTGGATTGTATTGCAGACCAAAGCCGGAAACCAGCGTAAAATATTGCAGGCGGGAGCTGCGCCGGAAGCTGATTTTTATATTGCGCCGGAAGATGAGGTTTTAAAGGCTTATGCTTATTGCAATCTACATGGCCTCTGGAGTACCGTATTGTAATTTTTTTTCCAAACGCCGACCGGATAATTGACATCGGTTTTTAACGGGTTATATTAACAAAAAAGGAGCTGTATTTGATGAAAACGGTTATATTTTGTGCGTTTTTGGGAATGTTGTTACTGTCACCGGAAGCCGGTGCAAAGACAAAAACTTTTGCGCAAGAAGATTTGACCTGCCGCACCGGTAATGATTATTGCCGCAGTGCAGACGGGCGGCTGCTGACAGGTCGGGTTATGCGTTCTGAAGAAGGTAATGTCGTCATACAAAATTACAAAAACGGCCGGCCGAGCGGATTGACGACGGTTTTGGATGAGCAAAACCGTCCGGTTCGTAAGACCTATTATAAAGAAGGTCGCAAAAACGGTATCGAACGACTTTATTATGAAAACCGCACAATAAAATCTTCGGCAGAATACAAGGACGGTCTTTTAAACGGGCAGGTGGACTATTACACCGAAAAAGGCAAACGCAAGGGGCGTCTGACTTATAAAGACGGCCTGTTTGATAAAGGGTATTGTATCGTTGACGGACGCAAAATGAATATTGATGCGGGTAAAACGGATGAATTGATTTCTTGCGGGGATGAATGAAAACAGGATTGGTTTTGGAAGGCGGCGCGCATCGGGCAATTTATACGGCCGGTGTGCTGGACGTTATGATGGAAAAAGGATTGACGTTTGACGGCGTTATCGGCGTTTCGGCCGGTGCGATTTACGGCTGTTCTTTTGTGTCCGGACAGCATCGCCGCAGTATCGATTATACGTTGAAATATGCCGGCAGCAAAGAGTATATGAGCTGGTATTCTTTTTTGACGACCGGAAATATGGTTAATGAAGAATTTTGTTATCATCTGCTGCCGGAAAAGCTTTTTCCTTTTGACCACAAGGCATTTGAGCAAAGTCCGCAGGATTTTTATGCGGTTTGCAGTAATTTACAAAGCGGGCAGGCGGAATATATCAAATGTCCGAATATGCACGAGAAATATTTGTCCTATATACGGGCATCGGCATCTATGCCTTTTGTGTCACGTATTTCCGAAATCGACGGTAAAAAGTTTCTGGACGGCGGTATTTGCGACAGTATACCGTTAGCCGCTTTCCGGAAAAGGGGATATGAACGTTGTGTTGTTGTACAGACGCGGGCCGCCGGCTATCAAAAAAAGAAAAACAAACTGAGCTGGCTGGCACCGTTGATTTATCACCGATATCCCAAATTTGCCGCAGCCATTCAAAACCGTCATCTGATGTATAACAACGAACTGAAACAGATTGAGGCGGCGCAAAAAGATGGTACGGCTTTTGTCATCCGTCCCAGCCGGAATATCAAAATCAGGCATGCGGAAACCAATAAGGAGGTGCTGCAGCAAGTTTATGATTTGGGGCGGAGTGATACGCTGAATTTATGGCCGCAGTTGTTGAAATTTTTACAAAAATCGAAATCGTAATGCAGAATTTTACATATCACACACACAATAACGAATTGCATTTTGACGGGCATCACAGTGCTGAAGAAATGATTGCTGCCGCCGAAGCTAAAGGCTTTGCTGAAATAGGTGTTTCCAATCATCTGATTTGTCACAAAAATCTGAGTAATATGCCAAATTATGAACCGATGTTTTTTTGCGATTTCAAAACAGCGGAGGCAGCCTGCCAACGGCATATTGAAATTATCCGTGCGGCGGCGGAAAAGCACAAAATAAAAGTTCGGATTGGTTTTGAGGTGGATTTTTTCCCGTCGGCTTATTGGCGTAATAATTTTGAAAAAATGCGCAAAAATCTGGATGTGGATTATTTGATTGGTTCAACGCATTTTTTATACGCGGATAATGAAAGTTTTTTATGTAATTTGTATCATATCAAACATTATCCTGATTTGCCGTCCCGTCCGGAATTTCAGGAATATCTGCGCAATTACTGGCGCAATATTGCGGCAGCGGTGGAAAGCGGTTATTTTACTTTTATGGCACATCTTGACTATTGTGCGATTTTCAATCTATGTACCACGCCGGAGTGGGATAACTCCAAAAATATGGTTATTGAGACGCTGGCAAAATACAGACAACCGTATGAGTTGAATACCAGCGGCTATAACCGGATTAACCGGCCGCATCCGGAAAAGCAGATGCTGATAGAATTAAATAAGCATAACGTACCGGTTCTTTTGAGTGACGATTCGCATGATGTAGCCACATTAGGACAGCATTTTGAGCGTGCCGAAAAGTTACTTTCCGACATTGGTTATATCAATCGTTTTAATCCGTTCAAAGTGTAAATTTCAAAAGTGTAAAGTATTTATGTAAAAACGCAAACATTGCAATTTTGTGTTTTAGGGAAATATCCGAATAGTTGATAATCTTTTGATGAACAAGTTCCTGAAGATTAAAACGTAATTTTTCGTATAATATCATATCTTTTTGCGGATTATATTTTTTGCAAAAGTCCTTAACAAACATACCGTAAGCATATCTTCCGGCAATTTTATGTAAGGTTTTTTGTTCTTGCGGATAAGTCTTAATCAAATTGATAATTTCAGCCGGCAAAGCTGTATATTCTTCTATACGTTTGTCTGAAAGGGGTTTTAAAGTTTGATTGTTATTGCTTTGACGATAGGCGACTAATTGATATTTACAACAGACAGCACATTTGCTGGCCAGTAATATTTCTATATTAAAAAGTATATCATTGATTGCCGGAAGTTTCGTTGAAAAAGAGATGTTTTTGAGAAGTTCAGCTTTGTACAGTTTGCACCACATAAGGCTTTCTATTTTCTTTTTTCTACCGAACTTAGCCTTAAACGGCGAAGTTTGAATATTGTCAAAATTGACGGTATATCTTTCTGTAAAATTATGGTCAGTATCACCATAAAATTTTAAATAACTACAACAACTGATGTCTGCATGGGCATTTTGCAAATTTGTGTATAAGATTTCCAGATACTGAGGATGATACAAGTCATCATTATCTAAAAATGCGACAAACTGTCCGTTTATGTTTTTTAAAGCACGGTTCCGGCTTGAACTTCCACCTCCGTTTTCTTGGTTAATGATGAGGAAACGATTGTCTTTCGCGGCATATTCTTCTAAAATTTTTTGTGAATTATCGGTTGAACCGTCATTAACACAAACAGCCTCCCAATTTTTGTAGGTTTGTGCCAATACACTGTCCAGACAACTGCGCAGGTATTTTTCGGCATTATAAACGGGAATGATTACGGAAATTAAAGGTTCTGACATTTTTATCCTTCCAATACGGTGTTAATTGCAGAGGCAAGTTTTTCCGCAACTTTCGGTAAAGAGTAGTTGTTTTGTAACAGATTATAACCGTTAGCCGCAATTTGTTTGGTCTGTTCAAAATTTTGCAGCGCATCTTGAAGTTTTTGTGCCATATCTGACGGATTTTGGATTTTGAATAAATAAGCCGCATCAGTTCGGGCAAAAATTTCGGACGGACCTTCGGCCAGCGAACTGACGACCGGCAGCGAACGTATCAGAGCTTCCAGCAAAACAATGCCGAACGGTTCAAATTTTGAAGGCAGAACAAAGATATCAATCTGGTCATAAAAGTCGTCTTTATTGTGTATCCACCCCGGAAGATGAATATCATTTTCCAGATGATTTTCTTGAATCAGACGGTGGATTTCTTGTTCTTCATCTTTATAATTTGCTGTTGCGCCACCTGCCAGAACAGCCCGAAACGGAATACCTTTTTGTTTCAGCAAAGCAAGCGCCCGCACAAAATCAGGAAATCCTTTCATCGGGTCAAAACGGCCGATAGTACCGATAACCGGCGGTTTTTTATAAGGCGGAAGCGGTTTATACGGCCGCTTTTCTGCAATCATGTTCGGAATAACAAAAATTTTTTCCGCGGCAAATCCTTTCTTTATAAAAATCTGACGCTGATATTCGGTAATAGAAAAAATAGCATCGCATTTATCCAAGTGTTTGAATTTGGGATTATGTGCCACACCGACAACTTTTATTCCCAGAATTTTGGCAGCGCAGATGACTAAACTCAGTGCTTTTTTACTATGTACTATAATCAAATCAGATTGATATTTTTTAAATTCACGATAAAATGTATATATTAAAAAGATGTTTAGATGCGAAAAACGTATCTTACTTTGTTTTAAATTCGGATGTTGAGGCATTTCTTTGTTAATTTGTGCTCGTTTATCGGTAATTGCCAATACATCAAAACCTTTTGACAATAAGGCGTTATTATAATCTAAAAACGCTTGTTCAATTCCACCTAAGCCACGAGCAATCATAACGTTTATAATTCTCATTTTTTATGCTCCAAGTTTATTATCCAAAAATATTTGTAAAAATGAATCTGGCTGCGGTTGTTTTTTGTATTTATAACTCAGTTTATGAATAGTTGTTTCAGAATTTATTTGATGCCAGAGTTCTTGAGAATACGGGGTGAAAAAGTTTGCCTCCAATTTATAGCAATCGTCATAAAGTACCGGCGTTTTTTGCCATAAATCAAAACATTGTTGGTTGTTTTCAACCATCATATCAAATAAAATATGGTATGCAAAATAGTTTATAAGCCTGTTTTCTTTTTTCCAATAAGCAAATAACAAATTTCGCATATTTACCATAAGCGGGTGATTGGCTCTGCTTTTCAACAGCCAACTGTTATTATGCAGATGTTCGCTATGGCAATGATAAGCAAAAAAGTCGGCTTCTGTAATTTCTTTTGGCAATGAGGCACTTAAAAATACAGTGGAATCAATCCATATTCCACCGTGTTTCCCCAGCAGAGAAACTCTTAAAATATCCGAAAAATGAGTGTTTGATATAAGTCCTGCTTGATATTTTTTTATTATATAATCAGGAAAAGCAACGTAGTCAGACATATTTTGTTTTGTAATTACAACAATTTTGTAGTCTGGACATTGTTTGCAAATTGATTCATAACATTTTTTTACCACAACAGGTGCATTTTCCATACCTTGAAGCCAACAAATAAAAATGGTTTTGTTGGTGTTTTTTGATATCTGAATGTCGTCTTTTATTACCGGCAAATAACGCTTAAGGTAGCTTTTTTCAATAGCTGTGGTTTTTTGTTTGAGTACAGCTTTACGTTTCTTTTTATTTCGGTATAAAATAGGAATGTAAATTCTTAACCATAGTTTATATAAATATACAGAAAAATAACTCATTATTCAAATTCCAAAAATGTATTAACGGCTCTTTTCACCGCTTTGAACAATTCGGGGGTGGAATGTCCGCAGCCGGCATTGATAATCAGTCTGGAAGCGGGCAGGGCTTTATGCAGGTCCCACGCTTGTTTAACCGGACAACAGAAGTCCAGCCGGTTATGTACAATCAGTACGGGAATATGCCTGATACCGGCGGACTTTTGTAATATCTGGTCAGTACCCATAAAATATTTGTGTTCCTCAAAATAAAAAGCTATACGGGCAGCATTGAGTTCGGCTTCGTCCAGTATTTCCGGCTGGCGGAAACGAGGCGCCGTCTGCCCCAGCATATATTCGTAACTGCCCAGATAAGCCAGAGCTTTCAAATTGTCTTTTTTGTTTTTGGAAAATAACAGCCGCCGATAGACTGGATATATGTCTGTACGGTGAACCTTCTGCCGCATTTCAGCCCACAAATCAGGGTAAAAACGTTCGCTTTCCGAACTGACCCATGAGGTGTCGTACGGACGGGCCAGAAAAACGGAAGAAACAATGATTTTTGCTACTTTTTCGGGATGCGCCTCGGCAAAAAGCAGTGCCAGCGTAGAACCCCAGGAAGCTCCGTGAACAATAACCGGCCGGTCAATTCCCAAAAAGTCCAGCAGGCGGTTGGCATCGGATAAAGCAGTTTCGGTGTTGTTGCGGAAAAATACATCCCGAGCTTCCGACCGGCCGCATCCGCGCTGGTCAAATTGAATAAAGCAGTATTTGTGCCGGTTAAATAATTTGGCATATTTGGGACGGGACGAACCGCCGGGGCCGCCGTGAAAAGATAAGACCGGAATACCGGACGGATTGCCGAATTGACGATAATAGATTTTATGGCCGTCCTGCTCCGGTAAAAAACCTTCGGTGCGGGGTTTCGGCATCGGATTGAAAATATTCAGCCACATGTCGGCATCTCCTTTGTTGCTGTCAGCATAAAGGCAAATCACGTTTCTAATCAAGCGAAAAATGAAATTGCAAACAGGTATAATTATTGTTAATCGCTTTGAATAGATAATGTTTTGAAACCTATACCCAATTTGCGTTGGTCATCTATACTGGAATTCAGTTCTTGCGGTGATATTGGGTTGTCTATCTCAAAAGAAATATGAAGCTCTTTATTTTTAATTTCGGACAAATCAAGATTTATTGATGTATCAGGACTTGCTTTTCTTTGTTCAAAGAACCAGACAGCTTTTTCTTTTTTATTTACTTTTACAATCACTTTTTGTTGATTATGTGTGCCGGATAAAAATGGGAAAGCCTCAAATACAATTTTAAGATTGAGATTATGCTTATGCCGTATGTCTGGTAATTTTATGGTCATTTTTACGGATTTGCCTTCGCTCCAGCGTCCCCAGTCTTCATAAAAGGATAGGCCTTCTGTTGTGATGTCTTCATTCTTCTCGGAGAATTTATGACGGAAAAGATATTTTCCGTTTTTAATCAGCCTGTCTATTTTTTGATAAAACTGATGATTGGCTTGCAAAAAGGCTCTATCGGTATAAACAAAAATAATCCTGTCGGTATTTAAAATGTTGTGGCAGTCCTTATCACTTAAGGGTAAATTTTCGTAGTGGGACAGATTTTCAAAAATTCCGGAATATTCGGCATTTATCTTATATTCATTGGAAAAAGAATTTCCTATAATTGCCGTTTTTCCTTTGACAAAGGCTTCGCTTTGCCATACCGGACGGTAAAAACTCTGCCGCGGATAGTAGGGAATCCACAAATTCAACAAATCGGCTATATCTCTTTCTGTGCCATATTTTTGTGAACGTGTTTCGATATCTCGGAGTTCTATTTTGCCAAAGTTAAACATTTCCGCCGATGCCTGAAAAACGCGTCCGGCACCGTAATAGTTCCAATGCGTTCCGGTTTTATTATATGGCTGATATGTTTCGTTTTCAGCTATGGAAGACAACAGTTTCTGTGAATTATATACGTTAATTCCCATTTCTTTGAGTTTCTGCTCTATTTGATTGTAGTAATCGCAGTTGTTATCATAAAAAAAGCGGTAGCGGGACGGAATATATTGTGGATAAATTACCGCTTTATTTGCTGCCAGCACAAAATAAACGGAAATATTCTTCTTATCGGCTATGTCTTTCAACTCTTTGATTTTGTTGAATTCCGGTGGAATAGCAGTGCAGGTATGCCGGTATGAAAGAAAATATCCGCGACTATACAAATAATTATCTGAACCTTCTATGACTGTCTCGTTAAATCCGGAATGGATTTTTCCCAAATTAAAAATATCGTACAGCTGATTTTTTGTTTTGAGAAAAATCGTGCGGAGCATATAGTGGCTTTGCCACCATTCTTCAAAGTTTTTTTGAAATTCTTTGGATAAAAAAGATTGATTTTGCAAACTTGGCAGCTCAACAATATTTTCTACACCGTAAATTGGTGTATGAGCTTTAATGCCCAGAATATACCCCAAAGGTGCAACTAAAAAACATAAAACAATACCGACAAATAAATAATGACTTTTTTTCATAACTTAAAACCTGAAATAAATAAATGGCGAAAATGTGGAGGTCATGGCAAAAACATAAGAAGTTATAAAAACTGCCAGCAATATATATGTTTCGGCAGTCGAATAACGAATTCTCTCGTAACGGATTTGCGGGAACGGATAACTGAAGAATATTCCTGCAAGCAATGCCCATAAATTGCTGTATGTCAGCATTTCGGGCAGCCAGTAACAATCTTTGAGTTCAATTCCCTTATTGCCTGTAAACATGACCCGTAAAAAGCGTCCGGCATGGGGTAAGTCGGCCGCGCGAAAAAGAACCCAGCCGACAATCACAAACAGCCAGACATATAAATTGGCAAAAAATGCGGGAATTTTATCCAGTATCTTTTTAACTCCCAGACGCTCAATCATCAATCCTGAGCCGTGATACAAACCCCAGAAGACAAAATTCCATGTTGCTCCGTGCCACAAACCGCATAAAGCAAAAACAATATAACTGTTAAGAATTGTTCTTATTTTTCCTTTGCGGTTGCCGCCTAAAGGGATATACAGGTAGTCTTTAAACCATGATGACAAGGATATATGCCAACGCCGCCAAAATTCTTGCACGCTCTTTGCAGAATATGGATATTCAAAGTTTTCCAGAAAGCGGAAACAGAAAATTCGCCCCAAACCTATTGCCATATCGGAATATCCGCTGAAATCATAGAAAATCTGCAATGTATAAGCAAGGGCACCAACCCAGGCAACAAAACACGGGAGTTGTTCTACCGGAGTATCAAACACTTTATCGGCGATAACCGCCATCTGATCCGCTATTAAGACTTTTTTTGCCAATCCGATGACAAAGCGCCGCAGCCCTCTGAATATATTATCAAAATCAGTTTTTCTGTTTAGCAAATCTTCGGCTATGGTTTTATAGCGGACAATCGGTCCTGCAACCAATTGCGGAAATAAAGATACATAGGTTGCAAGAGTAAAAATATTTTTCTGTGCTTTTACTTCACCCCGGTAAACATCAATTAAATAGGAGATAATTTGAAAAGTGTAAAATGAGATGCCGATTGGCAGAGCAATATTCGGAACATTCAAGGTTTGCTGATGAATGCCATTTAGAAGCATATTGATGTTTTCCAGAAAAAATACCCAATATTTATAATAACACAAGGCGCATAAATTTAAGATGATTCCAAAAGACAGCCAATAAACCGAATGCTTGTCATTTTCTTTTTCAATTTGTCGCGCAATATAATAAGAGGCGATAATCAATCCTATCATCAGCCATACAGCTTTAGGTTCGCCCCAGGCATAAAACAACAAGCTGGCCGCCAGCAGCACATAATTGCGGAGATGAAGTCCGGCCAGAAAATAAAAAAATAATACCGCCGGTAAAAACATTGATAAAAACAGTACAGACGAAAAAACCATGCTTCTTCTACTCTTTCAGTTTCTCTGATATTAAAACAAAACCCACTTCGAAAGAAGCGGGCGGATGTTCAGAAACCGTTCATAGACAAAGACGGCTCGACGTTTTCGTGCGCAAAGCCTTATTCCGCCGACATCCGTCCTTTTGACAGATTATCGGCATATAATTTGTTGTCCGCCATATACGGGCGGGTGTCTATGATCGGGGTTTCTGACGCCCCGGATGCAAAGTTTGCATCTGCCTCTATGTTAGATTTATTTTCTAATTTGTAAAGAGAAATGTTTTTACTGTAAAAAATATCTTGAATTTAAAAATAAGTTGCGTTATAAACACTTTTGTCTGAGTTGTTCGGGCGAATTGGCATGCCTGACAGCTTTTGTTTAATTCCAATTTAATGAAAGGGAATAAAATGCCTAAATTAAAAACAAAAAAAGCCGTTGCCAAGCGCTTCAGCGCAACCGGTACCGGTAAATTGAAAAGAAACCATTCGTTCAAGAGACACCTTCTCTTCAACAAACCGAAAAAAATGAAAAGACAGGCTCGCGGTTCTGTTATTATTGCAGCAGCCAACAAGTTTGTTAAAAAGTTTTTACCGTTTATTTAGGAGGATAAGAAATGTCTCGTGTTAAAAGAGGTTTAACCGCTCATGCCCGCCATAAAAAAATTTTGGATATGGCGAAAGGTTACAGAGGTCGCAATAAAAATGTATTCAGAGTTGCTGTTGAAAAAGTTGAAAAAGGTTTGCAGTATGCTTACCGCGACAGAAAAGCAAAGAAAAGAAGTTTCCGCTCTTTGTGGATTCAACGTATCAATGCGGCAACACGTATCCATGATATGACTTATTCTCGATTTATCAGCGGGCTGATTAAAGCCGGTGTTGAACTGGACCGTAAAGTTCTGGCTGATATCGCTTTGAAAGAGCCCCAAGCATTTGCTAAGCTGGTAGATACTGCCAAAGCGGCTCTTAAGAAATAAGATAGATATACATAAAATAAAAAAAGAGTTTGCTGACGGGCAGTCCCGAGGCGGACTCTTTTTTATTGTTTAAAATTAAGGTTGCAAAATAATGGAAAATTTAGAAAATTTAAAAAACGATACCCTGCAAAAAATCCAAGCGGCATCAAATTTGAAAGAATTGGATGATATCCGCGTGTCCGTTTTGGGCAAAAAGGGAAAATTAACCGAACAAATGAAAGGACTCGGTGCTTTGCCGCTTGAAGAAAAAATTGCGGCGGGCAAGGCTTTGAATGTGGTCAAAGCTCAAATTGACAGTGCGCTGTCTGCTCAGAAAGCCGTGTTGGAAGAAAAAGCTCTCAATGAGAAACTGGCCGGAGAAACAATAGACGTAACGCTGCCGGTTCGTCCCGAAACACAGGGGCGTATTCATCCGGTATCCAAAATTTATGAAGAAGTCGTCGCTATTTTCGGCGAAATGGGATTTGATGTCGCAAACGGACCGGATATTGAAGACCAGTTTCACAACTTTAATGCCTTGAATATGCCGGCAAATCATCCGGCGCGCCAAATGCAGGATACTTTTTACCTCAGCAGCAACCCTGAGGAACCGTTTGATATGGATACGGCGTATGTTATCCGTACCCATACTTCCGGTATGCAGATTCGCACGATGGAAAAACAGCAGCCGCCAATTCGTATTATTGCACCGGGGCGCACGTATCGTTCGGATTACGACGCCACGCATACGCCGATGTTTCATCAGGTAGAGGGACTGGTGATTGATAAAAATATCACCATGGCTCATTTGAAAGGCTGCTTGTATGATTTTATGAAGGCATTTTTTGAACTTGATGATTTGCCGGTGCGCTATCGTCCGTCATATTTCCCGTTTACCGAACCGTCTGCCGAGATGGATATCGGCTGCCTTAAAACCAAAACCGAACTGAAAATCGGCGCCGGTACGGACTGGCTGGAGGTTTTAGGCTGCGGTATGGTACATCCGAATGTTTTGAAAGCCGGCGGTATAGACCCGAATGAGTATCAGGGATTTGCTTTTGGCATGGGGATAGACCGTCTGGCTATGCTGAAATACGGCATTCCGGATTTGCGTACCTTTTTTGAGTCCGACGTCCGGTGGCTCAAACACTATGGTTTTACCCCGCTTGACTTTTCTTCTATGACAGGCGGTTTAAGCAACAACGGAGGATTGGCACGATGAAATTTACTTTATCTTGGCTCAAAGAGCATTTGGATACGAATGCAACAATAGATGAAATCAGCGAAACGCTGACCAGAATTGGTTTGGAAGTCGAAGAAGTTTATAATCCGGCCGTCGGCCTGAGCGGCTTTGTGACGGCACGGCTTGAAACAGTCGAGAATCATCCGGATGCCGACCATTTGCATGTATTGTGTGTTAACGACGGAACGCATAAATATCAGGTTGTCTGCGGCGCACCGAATGTCCGCGCAGGGCTGATTGGTATTTTTGCACCGGAAGGAACGTTGATTCCTTTGTTTAATGAGCGCTTAAAGAAAGCCGTCATCCGCGGGGTAGAAAGCTGCGGTATGATGTGTGCCGTTGATGAAATCGGTTTGGGAACTGATCATAGTGAGATTATCGAATTGCCGGCCGATACAAAAATCGGCGTGCCGGCAGCACAGGTTTTGGATATTGATCCGGTGATTGAAGTTTCCATCACGCCAAATCGTGCCGAATGTCTGGGTGTACGCGGTATTGCCCGTGATTTGGCCGCGGCCGGACTGGGCAGCTTAAAACCGTTGAATATTGCCAAGACGCCGGCTGTCTTTGCTAATCCGGTAAAAATAACGGTGGAATGTCCGGAAGAATGTCCGACTTATACAGCGCGCTATATCCGTAATGTCAATAACAAAGCGGAAACGCCGAAATGGATGAAAGACCGTCTGAATGCCATCGGATTACATTCTATTTCGCCGTTGGTCGATGTTACAAACTACATTAACTATGATTTAGCGCGTCCGCTTCATGTTTTTGATGCAGATAAATTAAAAGGCGGGTTGGTTATTCGGATGGCTGAAAACGGCGAAAAATTTACGGCGTTGAACGAAAAAGAATATGTGTTGAATAACAAAGCCTTGGGAATATGTGATGCCGAAGGCGTACAGTGTCTGGGCGGTATCATGGGCGGTTTGGCCAAAGGATGCTCGGCTGATACGACAAATGTTTTGTTGGAATGTGCGTTGTTCAAACCGGAATGTATTGCCTGCACCGGCCGCCATTTGCAGATAGATTCCGATTCCCGTTATCGTTATGAACGCTGGGTTGACCCTAAATCCAACATCAGCGGCTCGGATTATGCAACGGCTTTGATTTTGAGTATTTGCGGCGGAGAGGCTTCCGAGTTGACCATTGTCGGCACGGAAAATTATCAGGCACCGGTTGTCTGGCTGCGTCCGGAACGTGTCGAAAATCTGATCGGAATGCCGGTCAGTGCCGAAAAATCCATGGAAATTCTGAACAAACTCGGTTTTGAAACTTCTTTGGAAAACGGACGGATTAAAACGATTTCGCCAAGCTGGCGCGGTGATATTGAAGGTGAACACGATTTGGTGGAAGAAGTTGTGCGGATGATAGGACTAGATGAAATTCCGGCAGTATCTTTGCCGCATAACAAATTTCCAAAAGAAACCCTGACGCCGATGCAGCATAATGCTATGATTGTCAAGCACGAGCTGGCGGCGCGCGGTATGTATGAAACAGTTACCTGGAGTTTTGCCGATAGCGATTTGGCTCAGTATTTCCGTAAAGGTCATGAAGCGATTATTTTGGAAAATCCGATTGCCAAAGAACTCAACGAAATGCGTCCGTCGCTTCTGCCGAATTTGCTGACGGCCGTAAAAAATAATGTGGCGCGCGGTTATGCCAATGTAGCGCTGTTTGAAGTCGGACCGGAATTTTCCGGACGTCATCCGCAGGAGCAGAATATGGCTGCCAGCGGGGTGCGTGCCGGTCAGACAGCTAAAAAAGACTGGCAGCACAGTGCGCGTGATTATGATGTTTTTGATGCTAAAGCCGATGCACTGGCTGTTATTGCTGCCGCCAAAGGGCCGGTTGAAAATCAGCAGATTACGCTGGACGCGCCGTCATATTATCATCCGGGGCGTTCGGGAACATTGCGTCTGGGCAAAAATGTTCTGGCTTATTTCGGAGAAATACATCCGGCAGTTTTGAAGGCTTTGGATATTAAAACCCGTGTTGTGGCTTTTGAGGTCAATCTGGATAATATTCCGCTGCCGCGCCGCACACAGGGAAAAGCACGCAAAAAACTGGAATTATCAGCTTTTCAGCCGGTGGATAAGGATTTGGCCTTTGTCGTGGATAAATCCGTCAGTGCTGCCGGTATTATGGCGGCTGCCAGAAACGCCGACCGTATCCATATTACGGATGTGCGGATTTTCGATGTTTATGAAGGCGAGAATGTTGCATCAGGCAAAAAATCGGTGGCGATTGGTTTGACGTTCCAGCCGCAGGAGCAGACATTTACCGATAAAGATATTGAAAATTTGATGAATAAAGTCATTGTCGAAGTCAATAAAAAGACCGGCGGTGAATTAAGATAGGAGAAAAGAAATGGCCTTAAAAAGTACCCGTAAACAAAATTATCCGGAATGGTATCAAAATGTAGTTTCCGAAGCTGATATGGCGGAAAATTCCGTTTCTCCGGGATGTATGGTTATGAAATCATGGGGATACGGTTTATGGGAACGTATTCAGCGCGTTTTAGATGATATGATTAAAGAAAGCGGCGCCGAAAATTATTATTTCCCGATGTTCATTCCGTTGTCTTTTTTCCAAAAAGAAGCGGACCATGTGGAAGGTTTTGCCAAGGAAATGGCAATTGTTACACATTCGCGTCTCGTAAATGAAGACGGAAAACTGAAATTAGCTTCGCCGTTGGATGAACCGCTGATTGTTCGTCCGACCAGCGAAACGATTATTGCCGATTCTTTTGCCAAATGGGTTCACTCTTATCGTGATTTACCGATTTTGTTAAATCAGTGGGCCAATGTTGTCCGTTGGGAAATGCGGCCGCGATTATTTTTGCGTACACGCGAATTTTTGTGGCAGGAAGGTCATACCGTTCATGCTACGGCGACAGAAGCCGAAGAGGAAACAAAGAAAATGCTGGCCGTTTATAAAGATGTTTCCGAATCTGTTTTGGCAATGCCGGTAATTACCGGACGCAAACCGGAACACGAAAAATTTCCGGGAGCGGTAGATACTTATTGTATTGAAGCGATGATGCAGGACGGTAAAGCTCTGCAAGCCGGAACATCACACTTTTTAGGACAGAACTTTGCAAAGTCGGCTGATATTAAATTTATCAATACCGAAAATAAGCCTGAATATGCTTACACGACATCTTGGGGTGTTTCCACCCGTTTAATCGGCGGTGTGATTATGTCGCATGCCGATGATGAAGGAATGGTTGTACCGCCGAGAATTGCTCCTTATCAAATCGTCTTTATTCCGCTGATTAAAAAGAATGATGATGCAGATAAAATTATGGCTTATATTGAAAAAATTCAGGCTCATCTGAAAAATAAAACGGCTTTCGGCGAAAAAATCAGAACAAAAGTTGATGCACGTGACAAATCCAGCGTGGATAAAGTCTGGGAGTGGATCAGAAAAGGTGCGCCGATGGTTTGTGAAATCGGTTTGCGGGATATCGAAAATGACGGTTTAATGGTCAAGGAACGTATTTTCTTCGGTCGTTCGGAAGGTAAAAAAATACTGAAAACCGAAGAATTTGTTGCGGCAGCGGGCGAACGTCTGGAAGCTTTGCAGCAGGAAATGTTTACACGGGCTAAAAAACGTTTGGACGATAATATCCGTACCGATATCAAAACGCCGGAAGAATTTGCCGCTTATTTTGCAAACTCAAACGAATGGATAGAAGATGACCGGCAGGGAAAAGTTGCATTTGTTCGGGGAAAATGGTGTGCGGATCCGGCCACGGAAGAAATTCTGAAATCAATGAAAATAACCATTCGCTGCATCCCGTTTGACCAGAGCGGAACAACCGGCAAGTGTCTGCTGACCGGAAAAGATGCGACAATGGACGTCATTTATGCACGCAGTTATTAAATTCGGAAAGGATAAATAAATGTCAAAAAGAACTTGTTTTATAATTTTTATTGCGGCTTTGGTCGTCATTATGGCCTCATTTGTTTTAGGCTTTGGAGCAGTTACGGGACCGGTTGCAGAAACATTTGCTGCCATGAAAGGAATTTATCTGACGGTTTCGGCGCTGATTGTATCTTTACTGCTTCTGAAACAAAAATATTATTGGCTGTTGGTCTTAGGATGTGCCGTTTTGGCCGCCTTACTGATACAGTTTTTCATTGTCGGCGGTTCTTTAATGAGCGTGGCTGTTTTGTATAAGATTGCCGCTTTTGCCGTATATGCTTATCTGGTACAGCTGGTTCGTTATATGATATAGTTATATTTAAGACCAAAAATAAAGCCTTGCCGATGTTACGGCAGGGCTTTATTTTTATTTCATTGACAGGAAGTTATGACTTATAAGATGCCCGCCGGATACGGTCGTTAATAGCCAGTCCGAGTCCGTTTTGCGGTATAGGAGCCATTGCAATTTTCGTAAATTTATCCTGAGCATCGGCCAGTCGCATAAAGGCAAACAAATTTTCTGCCGCTTCGGTCAGGCTGCCGCTCGGGCTGAGGTTCAAATGACCGTCCAGTTTGCCGAAACCGATATAAAACTCATCAAGTTCCGGCTTTTCTGCATTGATTCGCAGCGTATGTTTAGGGGCATAATGCCGCAGCAGTTGTCCGGGAGCTGTCGGCATATCCGGATTTCCCGTAGAAATCAAAATCTTTTCGCCTAAAAATTCTTCAATATCTTCTTTAGCCGTTCCGCCGGCTCGCAGCAAAACAACTTTGTCTGTGGTCAGGTCGATAATGGTTGATTCAACACCCACGCTGCAGGCACCGCCGTCTAAAATCATATCGACTTTATCTCCCAGTCCGTCGGCAACATGTTGTGCCGTTGTCGGACTGATAGACTGGTATTTATTGGCAGACGGGGCAACAATAGGCACACCGCTGGCTTTAATCAGGGCCAGAGCAATCGGGTGGCGCGGCATCCGTACCGTCAGCGTACGCAAACCGGAACAAGCCAAATCAATGCTTGGATTTTCCTCAATGCGGCGTAGAACAAAGGTCAACGGTCCCGGCCAGAAATGTTTGGCCAGAGCAAAAACTCGTTCATCGGTTGCGGCATATTCTTTCAAAAAATCAATTTCGGCAACATGAGAAATCAGCGGATCAAAATGCGGTCGCTGTTTTGCCGCAAAGATATTGGCAACTGCTTTGCTGTCATAAACATTGGCGCCGAGGCCGTATACTGTTTCCGTCGGGAAAGCGACCAGGCCGCCCTGTCGGATGATTTGCGCGGCTTTTGTGATATTTTCAGCCGAATTTTGATAAATATTATTCATTTTGTTTCAGACATTTAAAATTTGAGCCAGAGCATATTCAAGTTGTTTTTCCGGATAACTGTCTAACACTTTTAAATCTTCTCTGTCAACAATTTGGTATTGGTTATTTTGATAGTCAAAGACCAGCAGGTCAAATTCATTGCAGCCAAGCAATAAGGTACCGGCCGGTTTGGGCATTTGTTCGTTTTTATCCACAATGTCCAGCTCGTCATCCACCGTTGCGCCAAACAGGTAAGCGCCGTCTTTTTTAAGGCCGTTATAGTGTTTCAGAAAGTCAATATAGGTTTGCGGAATAAAATCCAGTCCGGAATTTACCAGAATTTTCTGTGCAATAATCAAGGCTTCGGCCTCTAGTTTTTCGCCTTTGGAAAAGTGATGATATTTCAGTTCTTCCGTAAAATCAGACATTATTTATTTTCCTTTGCCGCTTTTTTCTGGGCTGTGAGCCATTTTGAGAATTTTTTCATACTTTCGGAATCTTCGTTGGTTCTTTCGGATAAATCTTTAAAAATCCGGCTGTTGTTTTGTACAGCGCTGTAGCTGTATGGAATATGATATTTTTCAGCAATGTCAATTTCATTTTTCATACGTTCTTCCATTTCATGCAGGTAGTTGACAACATTATGTTTGTCTTCGGTTGTCTGCCGCTGGAAAGAACGGCTTTGAGTATAATCAAAATATATAGTGTCCCGTTCATTAAAACCGATAATGGAAACCATATAAGGGCTGTTGGAATTCAGACGTGAATAAAACTGATTCATCTGATCTTGTTTATAAGACTGGTCAAACAGATGAAAATATTTAGCATGCATCATGGATTCTACCAGCAACAGGTTATCCGGATAATTGGCACGTGCCAGATAATCATTATTGGCAGAAAAGCGAACGGCATGTTTATGATGAACTTCCAGTTTCGGCAGCTGGTTTTTATCTAAGAGGTTTCCTTTATCATCACGGGCTAAAATCAGTCTTTCTTCATGTTTGTCAATAAGCTCGTTTATAAAGGCGGGAGGAATTCTGTCTCCGGCTTTGATGTTGGTAACATCATATTCCGCCAGCGTCAGGTCTTTTAGAATGCGCGGCGTATAATGTGTTTCGGTAATGCTTAGCGTATTGATATCGGTATGTCCGAACCGGCGCATGGCATTACATAAGGAAGCGGCACAACGAGGGTCTATGCCTTTATTTATCAGCTGGATTTCAAAGTCTTTGCCGCAATAACGCATAAAATTTTTAATTAGTTTTGCCCGAATATTTTTTTCAGGACTTATGAATTTAGCCGAATCATTTGCCGATCCGGAAGAAAAAGTTTGAAAAATCACATCGCAATAGTCGCTGACCGTCATAACTTTGAGCGCATCAGGATTGATTTGCCGTTTATACAAAAAATGCTTTACATTATGCGTAATGGAACGGAAACTTTCGAACTGCCGAAAAACTCTCCAGCTGGGCGAATCATCCAGATTATATTCGGATAATTTTGCCTGTTTGCGATTTTCAAGACGGGAGAAAAATTTGTAAAGCGGGCTGAGCTGATGTTCAAGACGTTTATTGATTTTACCGTAAAAATCCATACGGATAATTCTTTTTTCATCATCGGCCAGAGGCTGATAAATGCCGTGGGCAATGGAAGAATCCGTCAGGCGGTGTATTTTTTTCAGATGGCTTTGTGCCAAATCAACAAATTCAACGGCAGCAGGGGATAAGTTTTTTTTATTTTGCGTTTTGGTAATATCGTGCAGAGTCACAACCATTAATATCTGCTGAGGATAGGTCAGTGCCAAAAACTTTGCTTCAAACTGGTTTGGTTCGCACAAAATATCCCAGATAATCTGGTTGTCATCGGATAATTTGTTTTTCAGCAGTTGCTGCGGTTCAGTGTTTGGAGCAACACTCGTTTGCGGGATTAAATGCTTTCTGGCGTATTTACTTCCTTTTTGTCTCATTTTGTATCCTGTGCTTATTTTGTCTAAAGTATATAATAAAATAAAAAAAT
>JAUNIW010000006.1 GCA_030523245.1 Pseudomonadota bacterium | reverse complement strand
ACGGTCGTTTAAAACGGACTTTTTTTATACGCCGAAAACGTTTGTTTTCCTGTATTTTAATACGAAAATTACTTACGCCGGCAACCGGCACAGACTCGCAGAACCTCGGATAGCGTGTGTAAATACGCCGTACTTTTTGAACGACGTGTACATAGTAGTACACGAGTGAAAAAAGCACAAGTAGTTACCAGCTAGCAACCGGCACAAGCTCGCAAAACCTCGGATAATGAGGCTGGTACGTATTAACTTTTGTGCTCGTGTACAAAACGGTAACAAGGAAGAAGACTGCCGGCAACCGGTACAGACTCGCAGAACCTCGGATAATGAGGCTGGTACGCATTAACTTTTTTGCGACGTGTACAAAACGGTACACGAGCACAAAAAGTTAGAAGTAATAGACCATTAGACGAGGTTCCTTTAATTAGACGAGGTTCCTGCTACTCCTCAACTTAAAAGCTGCAGCCGCAACCCTCATCCCACAGTATCCGGCTACTTGCTCTGCCGGAAGATTGGTTATCTTACAACTGCGCTCACAGTCATATAACATAGATAAAGCACCCAGTAAACGGTCACGATTCCAAATACGAAGCTGCTGCATAAAAGCATTTTTACGATAAAACATCAACGGAGGCCGAAGAGATTTCACTGTTTCTTCCAAAGATTTTCCGTTTTCTGCCTGTGCCGCACAAGACAAAAGCTTACTGAAATGATAAGAAAGCTGACGAATTACAGCAGCCGGTTCTTCCCCCTCTTTCAACAAACGGTCATACATGGCGCAGGCTTTTAGAACTTCGCCGCCGGCCACATAATAGCAGAAATCCTCATAATTGGCACCGGCCACATCGCTGACAACAGCCTTAACATCTGCAATTGTTACCGTCTTCCGCTCACCCAGATACATTGCCAGTTTTTCAATTTCGCTTTGATTAACTTTTCTGTCCGGCGACAATCGGGAACACAAAACTTGCAAAACCGATGTATCAAAACTCAATCCCTGCGCCCGCAGCAAAGCTGCTGCAGATTCGGAAATATTCTCTTCACGGTCTTCATAACAACCGACAATAATTACATCATCTCTGTCTTTTGCCCACGTTATCAATGAAGACCTTGTATTGAGTGTAGATGAAACAACCAGTAAAAGATTGTCCGACTTGGTATCCGGTATCATATTTTTCAAAACAGATGCCAGATTATTATCACCATTTTTGACCACAATGACACGACGACCGCCCATCAGTGACTGGGCATAATATTCGGCATAAATTTCCTGACCGCCTTTAGAAATATCGCTCATATCCAACAAGGCAAAACGAAAAGCATCCCGAACATCTCCGCACACGGCTTCAGCGCATTTTTTCTGCAATAAAGCCATTGTCCCTTCATTGCTGCCAAAAAGAATAACGCATTTTATATCCGGATTCGGATTCCGGCAAAAGCTTTCCAGTTGAGCCTGTTTAAAATTCATTTGGATTACCGCGTTTTGTTTTTACCGAATGGAAATAAGCACCGATTCTTAAGGCAATATCATTGGCAATAATTTTCGCACCGTCTTTTTCCACTTTCTTTTTATCCATCGTCGTAGAATACGGGTTATCCAGCAAATCGTAGCTCAGATAAACCCAGCTGCGACCGTCAACCAGTTGTCCGCTTTCCTTACTCCACAAAGAATATTGTACCGTATATTTTATCTTTTCACGTGTTGCCGTAATATCATCACGCAAAGCCTGCTGCACCGTTTGCGCGGAAGCCGGCTGAATTTTCAGGAAATACTTGGCACATACCGGCGTTCCGTAAGGATTAAACGTATCCATCAATTCGTTTTTAATCATCTGCCCCAGACGATCCGTTACGGTTTCGATTTTAATCTGGGCCATTTCACGCACGATATCCGTATCAAACTTGTTGTTATAATACCACAAGTCATCCCCTGTTGTTTTTTCCACATAAAGAGGCTCAAAACCGCAGGCGGCCAGTCCGCAGACCACCGCCAGCATTATTCCTGATTTCAATCTACACAACAATGTTTACAATCCTATTTGGTACAACAATGATTTTTTTAACGGCTTTTCCGTCAAGTTGCCGTGCTACATTTTCCAGTGCCAAAGCAGCTTTTTCGGTTTCTTCGCGTGAAGCATTTTTGGAAACGGTAATCGTACCGCGCATTTTTCCGTTCATCTGCACACCCAGCGTAACCACATTATCTTCGGCCAGTCTGGCATCACCCTGCGGCCAGCTTTCCATGATAACCAGTGTATTGTGTCCCAGCCGCGCCCACATTTCTTCCGCCAGATGCGGTGTAAACGGGCTTAAGAGTTTGATTAAAGTTTCATACATTTCCGCCGGAATTTTTTCCATATCCGCCATATAGTTCACATAAACCATCAGAGAGGAAACGGCTGTATTAAATTTCATGGTATCCACACGATCGGTAACTTCAAGAATACATTTGTGCATAGCTCTCAAATCATCGGCCGATGCCGGTATTTTGTAAACCTTTTTAAACAAAGCATAAATTTTACCGATAAAACGATACACACCGTTCAGACTTTCTTCAGACCACATAGCCACCTGATCAAACGGCCCGATAAACATTTCATACAAACGGAAAGTATCTGCACCGTAAGTTGCAATAATATCGTCCGGATTGACAACATTACCGCGGGATTTGGACATTTTTTCGCCGTTAGCTGCCAGAATCATACCATGTGAAGTACGTTTGTGATACGGTTCAGGCATCGGTACATAACCGCAGTCATACAAAAACTTATGCCAGAAACGGGAATACAGCAAGTGCAGCGTTGTATGTTCCATTCCGCCGTTATACCAATCCACATTCATCCAATATTCCAAAGCTTCCTTGGAAGCGAATTCCTTATCATTATGCGGGTCGCAATAACGCAGGAAATACCACGAAGAACCGGCCCAGTTCGGCATAACATCGGTTTCCCGACGGGCAGGACCACCGCATTTCGGACAGGTTGTGTGTACCCATTCCGTTGCATTTGCCAACGGGGAATCCCCGTTATCATTCGGCCGGTAATCCGGAACTTCCGGCAGTTTCAAAGGCAGCTGGTCTTCCGGTATCGGCTGCCAGCCGCAGTGTTCACAGTAGACCATCGGTATCGGTTCACCCCAATAACGCTGGCGGGAAAATACCCAGTCACGCAGCTTGAAATTAACTTTTGATTTACCGAAACCATGTTCTTCGGCATATTTGATTGCCGCGGCCATAGCTTCTTTTTTATCCATTCCGTCCATAAAGCCGGAGTTGATATGTACGCCATCCTCTTCCCATGCTTTTTCACTGATATCACCGCCGGCCAGAACCTGCACAATCGGCAAATTGAAAACTTTGGCAAAATCATAGTCGCGCTGGTCATGTGCCGGCACGGCCATAATCGCTCCCGTGCCGTAACCGGTCAGGACATAATCCGAAATAAATACCGGAATCAAATTACCCGTGAACGGGTTCTTTGCTTTTATACCCTTGAGTTCGACACCGGTTTTGGTCGTATCGGCCGTTCGTTGCAATTCTGATTTTTTGGCCGCGGCTTCAACATAATTTTGAACTTCGGCACTATTTTCCAGACGGTTCATCAGCTCTCCGACAAAAGCGTGTTCCGGAGCCATAACCGTATAGGTAACACCGAAAGTCGTATCCGGACGCGTTGTATAAACAACCATTTTTTTACCCAGCGGTGTTCCAGAATTATCTGTCAGTTCAAAACTCAGCTCGGCACCTTCCGACCGGCCGATCCAGTTAATCTGAGTCGAGCGGACGCGGTCAATAAAATCAACTTCTTTTAAATCATCAATCAGGCGGTCGGCATATTTGGTAATAGCCACCATCCACTGTTCTTTATCACGACGCACAACCGGCGCACCGCAGCGTTCACAACAGCCGTTGACCACTTCTTCATTTGCCAGTCCGACTTTGCACGAAGGACACCAGTTAATCGCCATTTTTGATTTATAAGCCAGTCCGTGTTTCCACAGCTGAATAAACATCCACTGCGTCCATTTATAATATTCAGGGTCACAGGTAGCAAAGCTTCTGTCCCAGTCAAAACTAAAACCGATAGACTTAAGCTGACGAGTGAAATTTTCTATGTTCTGCTTGGTTGAAACAGCCGGATGAACACCTGTCTTAATGGCATAATTTTCTGCCGGCAGACCAAAAGCATCAAATCCCATCGGATACAAAACATTGAACCCCTGCATTCTTTTTTTGCGGGAAACAACATCAAGCGCCGTATAAGAACGAGGATGTCCTACATGCAGTCCGGCACCGGACGGATAAGGGAATTCCACCAAGGCATAAAATTTTGGCTTTGAGCGGTCAATTTCTACTTTATATGCTTTTTCTTCATCCCAAATTTTTTGCCATTTTGCTTCTATTGAGCGGAAGTTATATCTTTCTTCCAGCTGCCATTCTTTTTGCCATTCGGCAAACGTTTCTTTTCCATTATATCTGGAATTGCCTGACATTGTTAATTTTCTCCGTAATAAAACTCTTTACAAACTGCGTTCAAATTACCACACTGTTTTTGAAATTTCAAAGATTTTTTAAGCTTATACGCAATACTCTTGCCAAAAATTAACCAAATGATAACGCTTGCTTGTTAATCTTGAGCAAAAGGACGATAAAAAATGAACGGACAGACCTTTTTACAAAAAGCACTGGAACAATCTTTTCAAAAGCCGTTAATGACGGATTACAACAATATTGATTTTGTTTTCTGTCGGGATTCAAACGGCAGCTTTATCATGGGCGACAAAAGCAGTTGTCATTTTGCCCCCTGCCAGATATCGGCAGTAGAAATTAAAAACTATATCAACACTTCCTGGTACGATATCCGCCGTTCCCGTGAATTGAATGAGGAATACAAGACATTCCGCCATTATTTTGAAGAAAACAGTTTTATTCCTGAAAATTCGCCGACAATCCAGTCTTTACGGTTATGGCTGGATTTAACCTCGGTCAGCCGGCAGGCCGCTCAGAAAAAACGTGTCATAGCGACGCTTATGCCGCCGCGTTTCAAAGAAACACTGGCCGAAATGGAAAAAGGTTACCGGAAAGCCCTTAAAAAAATCCAAATTTGTGAAGAAGAAAATCTCGACGCGGTAGAAATTGCCCGCATAACCGATTTTACGGAAAGCTACCGTCGTATTATCCGTACTCTCCGCTGGCCGGACATCCTTTATTTTTACAACAAAAAAAGACTGCGCCGTTATTTGCTTGACGCTTTGGATATTATTACGGAAGACGGTAATGTCGCGCCTGCTTTCGAATTGTACCATACTTTTTCGGGAGCCGGCCGTAAATGGAGTAAATCCTACGCCGACAAATACCGCAGCGATATGTTTGTTCTGATAGATAAACTGAAAGCCATGGCCGGAAACAGCAGTCTTTTGGAGCTTGCCCGCTTATTTTTGACATCTCCCCGTCAATATAAAACGGCTTTCAAAGACTTTTGCAATCAGCGCCGCGCCCCGAATCTGGATGATATTCTGGCCATAAAAAAAGCCGCCCAGATAATGTTTGACGAATTCACCAGACTTTGTTATCTCGAAGGCGTACGCAAAGCCCTTGAAGTCAAATTTCTGGATACCTGTCCGGCAACCCAAAATCCGCGGCTGCCATCCGTTGCGCCCGATGAAGAAATCGGAAAAATTCGCAATATTGTAGAATCCTGCCGTCAGCTTGACTGCCAGAAAACCAAAACCGGACGCTTTTATTTTAATTCTATACAAAACTACCAGAATGCCCGCAACCGGATTGATAAAATCCTGACGGATTATATTGGTATTCCCAATGCAAAAGTCGAAAAAGATATTGCCTGATTTTTTACACAAATTTATAGACAAAATACAAAAATTGTGTTAAACTACAGGTAA
This sequence comes from Pseudomonadota bacterium, assembly GCA_030523245.1. GTDB lineage: Bacteria > Pseudomonadota > Alphaproteobacteria > RF32 > CAG-239 > RUG410. The sequence continues at coordinate 32,869 of JAUNIW010000006.1, read as the reverse complement.
TAAAGGAGAAAATCATGGTAGAAGCAGCAGAAAATAGCCCAAACAAAAAAACGCCCTACATTCCGAACCCGTTGGAAGCGCAAGCTCTCAAAGTGCTGGGACTACCATGGCGCTATTACGAAAGTAAAGACGATTTCGATAAAATCGTAGCTGAAAATCAGAATATAATCGTTAAAGACATTAAAATTGTAGCTGAAAATCAGGATATAGAACAGACTGTTAAAAACATTAAAACGAACAGATGGGATATTGCCCGACACAATGCCTGTGTTGCTCTGACCGGAGAAAATTCTCCTATTGGAGAAATTGATAAAGTCGAAAAAGAGATTCGTCAAAATAAAGAGCTGTGGGCAAAAATTCAGGCAGCACATTTATATAATTGCGCACAATTCGGCACCCATAAAAATCCGCTGCAGATAGATGAACCTTATAAGGAAGAAAGCGCTGCTGCTATTCTGCAAAAAATTCAAGAGCAGTTAAATACCATTGAAAAAGGAAAAATGGTTGACGGACGGTATGTCCCGTCACGCGCCGAGAAAAATGTTTTACGCGCCTTGAGAAATTACGGATTATTTATCCGCAACCCTAAAGATGAGAGCGGAATCGATAAATTCCGCAAACAATTATCAAATGCTTTTCAAAAAATTGCCCAACGGGAAAATTATCAGATTCCCGACACAAAAAGAAAGCAGAATACCCAGAGAAAATCTAAAAATACCGAAAGGAATACAACTATGAGTGATACCAACGAACAAAATCCGAAATTTGAACTCAATCCCGAACAAAAAGAAGTATGTGAGAGATTAGGAATTGATCCGAACGGCATCAACTCTGTTGATGACTATACCGCAGCTGTAGAAAAAGCCAGCTCATCTAATCAGCCGAATGAAGAAAATAATACCCTTTCTGACGAAGGACATGAAAATACAGAAGATGATAAAGATAAGAAAAATGATAAAAATAACAACAATGTACCTCTGCATGTTGAAACAACACAACCGCAGCCGGAAGAAAATACAGATCAGCAAGAACCGGAATGGGTAAAACGCAAAGCCGAATATTATTCAAAACTGTCCGAAGATAAACAAATTGCCGGTTATGAACGTGATACAACCAAACAAGGTTTTGCCGCCAAACTTGAAAACAGTGAAATTCATTACAGTTCTCCGGATAATGTAACCGTATCTCCCGATGCCGGTTTCAAAGTTTTTGACAGTATGTTCAAAGAACCAGACAATCAGGGACGCCCGATTGAATTTCCGGAAAATGCTTCCAAAGAAGTAGCAACCCGTATGTACGCTGCCTGTGTCTTAAACGGTAATCCGATGCAGGGTGCCGTTCCGCAGGAAATTGATATGGAAGAACTTGCCAAATGCGGTTTGTCGGCCGAACAGATGAAACAGGTTACCGACTATTACAAAGCTCACAACAACGCTCAGGCTCAGGAACAAACACAGTCTCAGGAACAGGAAACCGGTGAAAAAACTGCTTACGTCGATGAAAACATAGAACAACTGCGAAAAATACGTGGTGATTTTAACAATATGAAAAAAGACGGTAAAATTGCAATTAAAGAAATTGATGGTAAACCGCAAATCGTTGCCGGAGAAAAAGGTACTGAAGAAGATGTTAAAACCGCCAAGGAAATTATGAAACAAGCCTCATTGCTGGTTAAAGCCGGAAAAGTGAACCTTCCGAATAAGAATCTGTCGGCCGAACAAAAAGAAGTTCAGGAAACTTATCAGCAGGAACAGATTGAAACAATGCGCACCACAATGACCGATGAAAAAAGACAAGCTCATGATGAAAAACAAGAAATACGTGACAGAATTATGGCTGCCCGTCTGGGAATTACACCCGAAGACGCAAAAGTCAATAACCTGAGCGGAAAAGAAGTAAAGGCAGAAACCGGCGAAAGACTGCAAAATCTGCAAGAACGCGTCGGACAGGATAAAATCAGAATGCTGCAGCAAAAATTCGGCCAAAGAAGAGAATAGACTTCTTTCGCTGCAAAATTAAAGGAGGTAAGCCATGAATGGATTTGATGATGATTTCTTAGAATTCTTGCGGACAAATCACCCCACGGATTACATTTTGGCTTGCTCCGACGATGTTAAACCCGAAAAACTCAGCCGTATTTTTGATGAGCATAAAGATACTTTTCATATATGGATAAAAGTGCCGTATGCGATTCGTGCGGCTTTTGGCGGAAAAGTTCCGCAAGAAATTATGTATCTGGCAGCTACCGGCAAAGAACAGGTTCTGCGGGAGATAGCCAGCGGCCGTAAACCACCAAAACCGGAAGAAGAAAAAGCACGCCTGCTTCCGCCTCCGCCATCTCCTGAAGAGGTTATGGCCGGTGCCTTGTTTATGGAAGCCATGATTGCCGGTTACAGCAGACAAGCCGCCTATGAGCTTTCGGCTCACCGGTTGTTGCGTGATGCCCTGAAGGAAAAGGCTTTGACCGGTACGATGAATCATCTGGAAAGAGAAGCCTGGCGTCAATCCCGCCGTGAGGATATCCTGACCATTAAAAAAGACTGGAATCATACTTGTCCTGAAAAATTGTTGATTCATTTATTCAGCAAATACAACAGGGGTAAAATCAATAAAGATGAGTTCTTGCCGCAAATAACGGATTTAATGCAAAAAATAGAAACATCAGACCGCCGTGAACATTTATTGGCCTATTTGAAGACCAAGCCGCTTCAGGCCAAATTGGCACACTTCAGGGAAGATGTTTTAGATATGCTGTCCCAGACGGTTCTTCATGACATTCCGCCATCTGAACGCAGAAATTATCTGCGGCAGAGCATTCCGCTGAAAATACAAATACATCAGTTGATTGAAAAAAACAATGCCGGCCACAACAGAAATCTGGCCCAGACCGTAAACAATATTGTCGAACAGGCCGAAAAAAGTGACATCGGACTTGATTTCAGCAACTATACCGCCGATTCGCACCATCCGATGTCGGCCGAACTCAGACAGATGTTTATGATTGCCTGCTGCATTCATGACGTGCCTTACCGCAGTCCGGACGGAGAACGTATCAATCCGAATTCCGAGATGATTAAACAACTGCCGACAGATATTCAGGCACTGGTTATTTCCCGCGATATGCATCTGGCCAAAGAAACAATGATAGGACTGACTGACGAACGGGAACGCAAATGTATTATGTCACGGACAATGCCTTCGGTTTTACTCAAACAAAAATCCAGACAGGTCGCCTGATTTAATCAGCCTGACAGGCATTACCCCGCCATTGCCATGACTGAATAATACCATTTTTGATATGGAATGATGTCTGGCAGATATTTTTAACAACAAAAGCCGGCGGCCAGTCTGCAAAATCTTCTGCATAACTGAACGGAGCGTATAAAGTATAACCATTATTAAAATCCGGCGTATACATCATACTTTCTGCCGGAATAATTTCATTATCCTGATGGACATAAGTCACAATCTGCTCCTGCTGTCCCAGCTTAAAAATGCTGCTTGGTTTACCCCATGTTTCCAGCAAGGCAACTTCTTTTTTGCCAATCCAGCCGTTCAGTTCGGTATTATATTTTTCGGTGGTAGCGCAGGCAGATGCAATCCACAGCAAAGTAATAATCAAAAGCTTTTTCATTTATCTCTCCTTTGCAAAAGAGATAATCCCCTTGCGCTAAAATTCAATCAGTCTTCTTCACTAAAATTGATATCATTATCCTGATTGACTTTCATACAAAGGATAATACCGAAACTTGACATAATGGAGAACATAACCGTCCCGCCATAAGAAATAAGCGGCAGCGGAATACCCACAACGGGCAAAACCCCCATAACCATGGCTATGTTAATAAAAACATAAAGAAAATAGTTGGTATTTAAGCCGATAACCACTAGTTTGGCAAAATAGTTGGAAATTCGGGAAGCAAAAATATATCCCATTGCAATAACCAGCATATTCAGAAAAATCAGGGATAACCCGCCAACCATACCAAATTCTTCAGAAAACATGGTAAAAATAAAATCTGTATGTTTTTCCGGCAAAAAATTCAGATGTGTCTGCGTTCCGTTCAGAAATCCTTTGCCGAAGATACCTCCCGAACCAAAAGCAATTTTTGACTGAATAATGTGGTATCCGGCCCCCAACGGATCCCGCTCCGGATCCAAAAATGTCAACACGCGGTTTTGCTGATATTCATGCAAAAAGTTCCATGCCACCGGCAGCAAAGCCGCACCGATAACACCAACCAAGGCAAACTTCCACCATTGAACCCCGACCACAAACAAAATAATCGTTGCCGTAAATAACAGCATAAGTGCCGTTCCCAAATCCGGCTGCAGACAAATCAAAGCAACCGGAATAACGGTCATAATTACCGGAATAATAATACCTCGGACAGAACGAATGCTTTGTAATGTTGTTGTGCTGAAATAACGTGCCAAAAATAAAACCATACCAACCTTCATCAGTTCAGACGGCTGAATTTTAAACAATCCCAGATTTATCCAGCGCTGAGCGCCCATTCCTATATGCCCCGTAATTTCAACCACAACCAACAAAAATAAAGTCGCAAAATAGAAAATATAGGCACCGTTATAATAGTAGCGAATATCAACCATGGCCAATCCGATCATCAGCAGCATAGCCACACCAAAACGGGTAATATGACGCATTGCCCATGGATTCCAATTGCCGTTAGCCGCCGAGTAAAGAGTCAGCGTTCCCACACCTGCCAGTATCACAATCAACAGAATATACCAAAAACTGAGTTTGCACAGTTTGTCTTTCAATCCCATATTTCTGCTGTTATAATCTAAATCATACATATTGCCACCTATTTAATATCCAGCTGTAACGCTTTTTGCAGAATTTTACTGGCAATCGGCGCCGCCACACCGGAGCCGGACGAACCATGTTCCACCACCACCGCCACGGCAAAACGCGGATTATCTACCGGCGTAAATCCGATAAACAAAGCATGATTGCGCAACCGCCACGGCAGCTGTTCATCCCTCAGAATACCACTGCTTCTTTCCTTCATGGAAATCCGCCGGACTTGTGTCGTACCGGTTTTTCCGCCCATCAAAGCACCGTCTATATCAAAACGGGCGCGACCGGCCGTTCCGCCGGCACCATTAACAACTTCAAACATTCCCCGTTTAACAATCTCTATATTTTTTGTTGAAATATCCAGTCTTTTAACTTTAGATAATTCTTTCTCTGTCGGTTTGACGAAAGTCGGCTGTATGGCGTAACCGCCGTTAACAACTCTCGCCAGCATCGTAGCCAGCTGCAGCGGCGTCACCAAAACATATCCTTGTCCGATACCGGCATTTGCCGCATCACCATAAGTCCATGAAGTACCGTAACGGGCTTTTTTCCATGCTTTTGTCGGAATAATACCACCTTTTTCATTATCCAGACCAACTTCTATCACATTTCCCATTCCGAGCTTGACTGCCATTGCCTGAATTTTATCAATTCCCAGTTTCATCGCCGTTTCATAAAAGAAAATATCGCAGGAATGTTTCAAAGCTTCAACCACATTCAGACTGCCGTGTCCCGAGTGCCGCCAGCAGTGAAAACGAATATTGCCGACATCCAGTCCGCCGGAACAACTAAACCGCGTATTCAAATCAATAACACCGGCTTCCAATGCGGCCAGTGCCACCACCACCTTAAAGGTCGATCCCGGAGAATATTGTCCGGACACAGCCTTATTAACCAACGGTGTCCGTTCATTATTCAACAAAGCATTCCAGTGCTTATAGCTTATACCGTTTGTAAACAAATTCGGGTCAAAGGAGGGCGTAGAAACCAAAGCCAGAATTTCTCCCGTTCGCACATTCAGAACCACCGCCGCACCGCTTTCTTCGCCAAAGGCCTCATAGGCCGCTTTTTGCAATTCGGCATCAATGGTCAGATTGAGGCTCTCACCTTCTTCACCGCTGTTGCGTTCAATTTCATTCATAACACGGCCATAGGCATTAACTTCCAACTTAATTGTTCCGCCTTTACCCTGTAACTTATAATCAAAAAAACGTTCCAAACCGGATTTACCGATTTTAAAACCGGGGACCATATACAAAGGATTATCCTTTTTATCTTTATCCGACACCGGTCCGACATACCCCAGAACATGGGCATATATATCCGCATACGGATAATAACGGCTCAAACCCTCGTTTATTTCCACCCCCGGTAAATCCGGTGCATGAAGCAATATCTTAGAAACTTCGTCCCAACTGAGATTATCTTTTAATTTCACCGGAATAAACCGGCGGCGGTTTTTCAGTTCTTTATAAATCTTTTGTTCTTCTTCTGCCGACAAGGGAACAATTTGAGAAAAAGTCCGCAGTGTTTCATCGATATCACCCGACTGCTCAGCCGTCAGCAGAGCCTGAAAATCCTGTTCATTTCTGGCAATAGCCACACCGTTCCGGTCATAAATCATGCCGCGGGGAGGTATCAGAAAACGCGTAGAGATTCTGTTTTCATCGGACAACATTTTATATTTGTCGGCTTCTTTAACCTGAAGAAAATATAAACGGGCCACAATCACGGAAAAGGCCAGCAGATTAAAAAAGATAACCGCAAGCACACGCCGCATCAAGATTCTGCTTTTTTCGCCGTTTCTATTCATTGATACGCTCCTGCGGCAAAAGATTATTTTGAATCCATATATTAAAATAAACAACCAGAGGGTAAAACATTATGGTTGATATCAAATTAACTATAACTTCGGATATGGAAACAAAACGGCTGAAATAAACTGAAATCAGTAACCATTTTATCAGCGTTAAAATCAAGCCGGCCAAAGAAAAAACCAACCAGTTCCCCGTAAAAGACGCTGCCTTAAAATAGCGGGCCAGCATTTCCGTAACAAAAACCAAAAACAACATCATCAGGCAGTTAATTCCCAACGGCGTCGAACTGTAAATATCCATAAAAAAACCAATGATAAAAGCAGAAATATAACTAAACATATAAGAGCGTTTCAAAGTCCAATAATAAACGCAGATAAACCCGACGGCCGGCCTGAAATAATTCAGTTCCAGCGAATATATCGGCACATAAAACAAAAACATCAGAATAAGTGTTGCCAGTAAAGGTATCCGATGACGAAAAAACACATACAATTTATCTTTAAAATTATCGTGCATTGATGTCATTTTCCAAAAGATCGTTCAGTTCATCACTTTGTTCCGACAAACCGTAATCCACAATACGTACATATTCGACACGGCTGATATCCGCCATTGTTTCAACTTCAATAACCCCGTTTTTAATAGAGTTCACAAAACCGACCGGCAATCCGGACGGAAACATTCCGCCCACACCGGACGTTACAATAATGTCACCTTCCTGAATATCGGAAGTAGAACGCGTAAACAAAAGCTGCGGCATAGCCGTATTATTTCCGCTCAAAATACCGCGAACCCGCGTCCGTTCTACCACAACCGGAATTTTTGAATTTATATCCGTCACCAGAATAACTTTGGCATATCTGCCGCTGACCTTGTCCACACGGCCGATAACACTTTCATTTCCCAGAACAACCTGCCCTTTCCGCACAGCTTCATGGCCGATATAAATCAACAGCGTATGTGTAAAACTGTCTCCGGATTCCGCAATAATTTTCGCGCTCATAAAAGTTGCATCTTCCGGCGGCACATAATTCAGCAAACGCTCCAGTAATTGATTTTCCACTTCCAGCGTCCGCACCTTATTTTGCAACATCAGCATCTGCTTGTTTTCCAGCCGCAACGCCCTGTTATCGGCATAAATATGGCTAATGTCATAAAAATAAGTATAAACCCGATGAATAAGTCTCGACGGCAACTCGACAACCTGCATAACCGGTCCGGTAACATTCATAACAACCCGATTGGCCGCGTCTATCACCACACTGTCGACATGACTAAGCAAAATAAAAAGAAAAGCACATAAAAAAAGGATAAAGATAAAAACCCGCCGCAGTAAAACCTTTAATTCACTCAATCTGATAAGCAAGGTTCCCCGATGCTTCATATCTTTATCCTTCTAACACAAATTCTGACGGCTTAACTCATATTTGATAACGCACTTTTAAGTTTGTTAATCTGATCCAAAGCTTTACCACAGCCTTTGGCCACACAAGCCAACGGTTCTTCGGCAATAGACACCGGCAATCCGGTTGCATTGCGCAAAACCTGATCCAAATTGGACAGCAGCGCACCGCCGCCGGTCAGGACAATACCTTTGTCAACAATATCTGCAGCCAGTTCCGGCGCTGTATTTTCCAAAGCAACCTTAACGGCTTCGACAATATCCGATACCGGCTCAATCAGACTTTCGGCAACTTGTTTTTCCGTAACCACAATTTCCTTAGGTACGCCATTAACCAAATCACGGCCTTTGATTTCCACCGAACGGCCTTCTCCTTTTTCCGGCGGGCAGGCCGAACCGATTTCTTTTTTAATTTTTTCGGCACTGCTTTCGCCAACCAACAGGTTCTTATTACGGCGGATATAGTTTACAATAGCGCTGTCCATTTTATCTCCGCCGACGCGAATAGAACGGGAGTAGACAATACCGCCCAAAGACAATACGGCCACTTCTGTTGTACCGCCGCCTATATCAACAACCATACTTCCCGTCGGTTCCGTAACCGGCAGTCCCGCACCAATTGCCGCAGCCATCGGCTCTTCAATCAGCCAGACTTTCCTTGCACCGGCAAATTCAGCAGATTCCTGAATAGCACGACGCTCTACGGCTGTTGAACCGGATGGTACGCAGATAACAATCATCGGCATGGCAAAAGAACGGCGATTATGCACTTTGCAGATAAAATATTTAATCATTTCTTCGGCAATCGTAAAATCGGCAATTACCCCGTCTTTTAAAGGACGGATAGCCTGAATATTGCCCGGTGTACGCCCCAGCATTTGTTTTGCCTCGTTTCCCACAGCCAAAACCTGCCGACGGCCTTTATATTCCTCAATAGCCACTACTGATGGTTCATTTAATACGATTCCGCGGCCGCGCACATAAACCAAAGTATTCGCAGTCCCCAAATCAATTGCCATATCAGCAGAAAACATTCCCATTAATTTTGCAAACATCTGCATTTTCTCCATAATCAATAATGTTTTTAATATTTTTATAACCGAACAATCTAATGTGCAAGTTTTTATAACGTTGTTCACAGTTTTATAACATTGAAAATCTGTTGTAAATAGTCTTTTTGCCCTTGATAAACATTTTCAAAAACAATATCGGCTTTAATTTTATTTTTCAGCCATGTCCGCTGCCGTTTGGCATATTGGCGCGTATGCAATTTTGCCAAAGTCACGGCCTCATCCAACGACATCTGCCCGTCAAGATACTGATTCAACTCCGGAACACCCAGCGCTTTCATGGCCGGAAGCGCCGCATCGAGTCCGCGCGCCCGCAGTTTTTTGATTTCTTCCAACGCCTTCTGTTCATAAACCATCTTGTCCAGACGCAAACAACAACGTTCGGCAATAATATCGAGCGGCGGCATAATTTTAATAATCTTAAACTCTGCCTCCGGCAATTTTTGCAGCAGCGGCTCTTTATACCAGTCAGAAACCTTTCTGCCTGTTGCCTCAATAATTTCCAGAGCCCTGACAATACGTGTTTTATCGTTGGCATGCAGTTTTCCGGCCGTTACCGCATCTTTTTCCCGCAATACCGCATACAACTGTTCCAAACCGTCTTCCGACAGACGTTGCCGCATTTTTTTCCGAATCTCCGCCGGCGTTTCCGGTATCGGCGTGACACCGTTCAACAACGCTTCGGCATAGAAGCCGGTTCCGCCGGCCACAACCGGCAGGCGGTTTTCTGCCCACAACTTACGAATTTCGGCAACACACAAATCCAGCCACTCGACCACATTGCCCCGTTTGGCACAATCATAAATTTCAAACAGACGGTGTTCCGCCAGTTCTTTTTCGGCTTGCGTCGGCGCTGCGGCAATAACCGGAATATCCTTATAAATTTGCATAGAATCACAATTCAGCACCACGCCGTTTAAAACATGAGCCGCTTCGGCAGCCAAAGCAGATTTTCCCGAAGCCGTCGGACCGCAAATAACCAAAACCGTCTTCCGAAGCATTTCTATTTAACTTCTTTCTGAGTAATCAACTGTGAAAATTCAGCTTGTTTACGATTATACATTTCAGCATTTTCGCCGTTTAAGCCTTGTAATTTCCGGGCAATCACATATTGCGGCAACATAGCTTTGACTTTTTCTACCGGCAAGCCCCACTGTGCCGGACGAATACGGATTTTTTTGCCTTGTCCGGCCGAAACACGCGGGGTAATTTCCCCGCTGTCGGCATCCTCGAAAGATGTCAGTGTCAGGCGGAGATTATCCAGTGTATGCGGCAGCAAAAATTCTATAAATTCCCCGCCGTTGATATAATTTCTCACCTCAAAAACGGCATCATCGCCCTGCCACTCGACAATTGAACCGGCAAACAACCATTCGCCGAGTGTACGGGTATATTCATAGTTCTGGCTGACATTTGTCAGCTTACCGTCATGAAATCCCAGACAATACCCTCTGTTTTGCAAAGCATATAAATCGGCCATATATTTTTTATAGTCCCATTTTTCCGGATTCGCATAATAATCATCTATCGCCTGCCGATAGGCTCTCGCCACAGTTCCGGCATAGTACTCCGTTTTATTGCGCCCTTCCACTTTGAGAGAATCCATACCGATTTTTAAGATATCGTCAAGCCGCGGCATCAGACACATATCTTTGGAATTCAGCAAATAGCCGCCATGTTCGTCTTCAACAATTTCATAATATTCTCCGGGACGAAATTCCTCTTCCAGTAAAAACTCAAAAGCCCGAGCATTATCTTCATTGATTTCCAGCTCCTTAATCGTCCCGTCTTTCAAACGCAGATGCATTTTATAATGCCAACGGCAGCAATGCGCACATTTGCCTTTATTTGCACTGCGGTCCGCCATAAAATTAGAAATCAGACAACGGCCCGAATAAGACATACACATAGCGCCGTGTACAAAACATTCCAGCAAAACATCCGGACATTGTTCGCGAATTTCCGACATTTCGGCAAAAGTAACTTCCCGCCCCAGCACACACAGGCTGGCGCCCATAGACTGCCAGAATTTGACCGTCTGTCCCGAACAAATATTCGCCTGTGTCGACACAAAACGCTTCAGTTCCGGCGCATTTTCCTTCAGATAATAAAACACTCCGGGGTCGGCAACCAAAACTCCGTCCGGTTTTAAATCCTGCAAAGTTTTAACAAATTGCGGCAATTTGGCTGCTTCTTCATTATGGATGTACAGATTAAGCGTCAGATAAATTTTCTTACCCTGCGCATGTACAAAATCAATACCTTCCCGCAAATCCTCCAGCGAAAATTTGGATTGGGTTCTCAGGCTCATATCCGGCGTGCCCGCATAAACCGCATCAGCACCGTACAATAAAGCCGTTTTCAGTTTAACCAGCGAACCGGCCGGCAAAAGTAATTCTGCTTTTCTCATGGTTTTACCTCTATTTTTGTTGTAACTGCCTCCAGTTTACCGAATGGCGTATTTTCTATTAAAACTTTTGCAATAAACCAGACTTTTGTTTTTTCATCTTTCAATACCCAAAAATAAATCGGCTCTTCGGGATTAAGCAAAAAACCGGCATCCGTGTCTTCCAAAATTTCCTGTTTATACCGGCATTTGAGTGCCTTACCCGAAAAATAATCCGTTTTTATCTTTTCTTTTTTAACCGTCTTGACTGTAGATTTGGCATATTTTTTGCCATTAAAAGAATATTGTTCCCAGTCACAATCCCCTTTCATCCGGATTCGCTGTGCCAACCCTGCAAACACTGATAACAAATCGACAGATACCGGATATTTAGAATCTGTTTCTATTTTATCCTTGCGTTTTTTTTCATTTTTTGTACTTATCCGGTACTGAGGCACACCGTCCTGATAAACAATTTCCTTGGTACGATGCCGGAAACGCGACTGCGTTTCATAGTAATAATCCTGCGGCTTAAAATCAAATTTACTATAGGTGCCAACCGTATGATATGAGGCTGAAAACGGATACAACACCCCAAAGGTGCCGCTGGTCAGAATTGAGGTTTTAACGTCATAATCCCTGTCCCCGTAAAAAGCATAGGTCAGTGTTTCTTCACAGGCATCCCAAAAGCCTATTTTTGTTTTAATAGTATGCTTGACTTCCAACGCCCAAACCTTTGGCGTTGTCAGCCACAACCCCAGCAGAAATATAATCAGTCCTTTTTTCATTTTAGCCATTCATTAAACAATTTTCCTTACAATAGCAGAAAAATTAAGATTATAAAGGAAAAAATGATGTCTAAAAAAGTTTTACTGCTCTATGGCGGATTTTCGGCCGAACGCGAAGTCAGCTTATCTTCCAAAGATGATATAGCCGCTGCTCTTGAAAGCAAAAATTATACGGTGATTCAGCATGATTTGACAGACATCTGGCAGTTTTTGGAAGTCTTAAAAACAGAAAAACCGGATGTCGTCTACAACGGACTTTACGGTAACTGGGGCGAAGACGGAGAAATTCAGGGATTACTCGATTTATTGCAAATCCCTTATACCCATTCCGGCTTAAAGGCTTCCGCACTCGGCATGGATAAATATCTGACCAAACTTCTTGCTGCCGCAGCCGGCGTAAAAGTTGCCGCCGGAGAAAAGAAGACAGCGGCCGAATATTTCCAAAACGGCACCACCGTTCCCTACCCGTATGTTATCAAACCTTTATGTGACGGCTCCAGTGTCGGCGTATTTATCATTCATGATGCGTCCGAAGCTCAAAAAGTAAGTTATGACAATCCGGATATGCCTGTTCTGATTGAACAGTATATTGCCGGACAAGAACTGACTGTTATGTGTTTGGACGGACATTCTTATGTTGTAACCGAACTTAAAACCGACTGCAATTTTTATGACTATACGGCCAAATACACCACCGGACAGACGCGGCATATTTTGCCGGCAGAAATTCCGGAAGAAATTGCCCGCGTATGCAAAGAAAACACCGAAACGGTTTATAAAACTTTAGGCTGCCGTTCGGTTGCCCGTTGCGATTTCCGCTATAATCCCCAAGACGGTGCCGTACTGCTGGAAATAAATACCAACCCCGGAATGACAGCCTTATCTCTTGTTCCCGAACAGGCAAAATACATCGGCCTTTCTTATGCCGACCTGTGTGACAAATTGGTCAAAAGCGCCTCCTGCCGCAAAAGATAACTAAGTATTGTTGTCAAAAAGAACCTAAAGAGTACACACATTTGTTGCGCATATATTACAAACAGACATAACTTTAGTAAGATTATAGTCCTGACACTCATTGCCGCCATATCCTTTCGGTGCAACTTTTCCGCATATTCTGAAAAGCCAAGCCCCGTTACAATTAAAGCCTTTACAAACTACCGTCGTCCAGATATCATTCGGGTACATCATTGCCATATAAAATAAATCGTGACAAACTTGCACCGCATCTTCATTTGGTTCTGTAATAAACTGCAAATTCAGTCGGTTATAGATATCAAGCGGTTTCATTACCAAACGTACGTCATTGCCAAATAAATCCTTATTATTTTTATCCAGCATATCCTGCGGAACGGCTCCGATATCCTTTAAAACCGGTAAAATATTTTCGTTTCCCGTACCATACCGACCGCCAAATCTGTATGCTTCTTTAACAGAAAAAATCAAATCTTCTATCTGTTGCCGCCACTTATTAAACTTAAACCGCTGCATGGCTTTTGAATAATCGGCAATTCCGCCGACGGATAAAACGCCGATAATGGCCAGTACGCCCAACATTTCAATCATGGAGCGGCCGCCATACGAAACAGTTCTGCCCGTATGTTCAGCACTGCTGCCGCTTTTAAACACCTGATACATTTTCTCAACCCCGCTTATTTACCTAAACAAAAACCCGCCATATAAAAGCGGGCGGATGTTGAGACACCGTATCTGTCTACGGCTCGACCTATTTGGTATATAACCGTATTTAGCCGACATCCGACCAACAGACATCGACATATTTTAGGTCGCCTTTGCGACCGACAGAACAAAGGGGTCTCACGCCCTGAATAAACTATCGTTTATCCATTTATAATATTAGCCAAACAAACTAAAATTGTAAAGCAAAAATACAATTTACCGGCAAAACTATTCAGCAGCCTGACATTTATTGTACCAAAACAAAAAAGAGAGAAAATAACTGCACACAAAGTACATAAATTTTCTCTCTTTTACAGTGTCCGGCGCTGATTACGCCATTAACTCAGATTTTAGAAATGCTCATCACACCGCTTTATCAATTCTTCAATATTTTCAGGCGGCCATCCCGGTGTTTCCATACCCAGATGAATTCCCATTTTAGCCAGCACTTCTTTGATTTCATTCAAAGATTTACGGCCAAAGTTAGGTGTACGCAGCATTTCTGCTTCAGTCTTTTGAACCAAATCACCAATATAGATGATGTTATCATTTTTCAGGCAATTTGCCGAACGAACAGACAATTCAAGCTCATCAACCTTACGCAGCAGATTGCGGTTAAACGGCAATTCTTCATGAATATCTTCCGATTCGCTTTCCGGTTCGTCAAAGTTGATAAACGGTTTGAGCTGGTCTTGCAGAATACGCGCAGCCAATGCAACAGCATCTTCCGGAGAAACAACGCCGTTGGTTTCAACGTTCATTGTCAGCTTATCATAATCGGTAATCTGACCAACGCGGGTATTTTCAACTTTGTATGAAACTTTTGTAACCGGAGAATAAATAGCATCTACGGCGATTAAACCAATCGGAGCATCTGCCGACTTGCTGTTATAAGCCGGAACATAGCCTTTACCTGTTGTAACCGTCAATTCCATATTGATTTTTGCACCGGCATCCAATGTGCAAATCACATGCTCCGGATTCATAATTTCGACATCGTGACCGGTTTCAATCATAGCTGCCGTGACCACACAAGGACCTTCAGCTTTCAATGTCATTGTTTTTGCGCTTTCCGAGTGAACGGCAACCGCCAATTCTTTGATGTTCAGCACAATATCCGTCACATCCTCGCGTACGCCAGGAATAACGGAAAATTCATGCAAAACACCGTCAATTTTAATAGCGGAAACAGCTCCGCCCTGCAGAGAGGACAGTAAAACTCTTCTCAACGCATTACCTAAAGTAAGGCCAAAGCCTCTCTCTAAAGGTTCAACCACTATCTTTGCTTTATGAGCAGCCTCATCTTGAGAAACTTGCAAATTAGTTGGTTTAATAAGTTCTTGCCAATTCTTTTGAATCACCGGTTTTGTCCTTTTCTAGAAAAGTTACATGTACATATAAAAAACACGGCAACAGGCCTTGAAAAAGGCCTGTGCCAAAATAATAACTAGACGCGACGTCTTTTTCTCAGACGACAACCATTATGCGGAATTGGGGTTACATCACGAATTGTTGTGATTGTAAAACCGATTACCTGCAATGCGCGAATTGCAGACTCTCTGCCTGACCCTGGTCCTTTAACTTCTACTTCCAGAGTTTTCATACCATTTTCCTGAGCCTTTTTACCAGCTTCTTCAGCGGCAATCTGTGCGGCATAAGGCGTAGATTTTCTAGAACCTTTAAAACCCTGCGCACCGGCTGTAGACCAAGACACGGTATTTCCCTGAGCATCCGTAATTGTAACTCTTGTGTTGTTAAAAGAAGAATCAACGTGAGCTACACCGGAAGTGATATTCTTTTTTTCTTTTTTCTTTTTCAGAACTGCTTTAGCCATTTGCACTTACCTCACTTATTTCTTCTTATTTGCAACGGTTTTGCGTTTACCTTTACGGGTACGAGCATTTTGTTTTGTACTCTGACCGCGAACAGGCAAGCCTTTACGATGTCTTAAACCACGATAGCAACCCAAATCCATCAATCTCTTAATGTTGGTACCGACTTCACGACGGAGTTCACCTTCTACAAGGTATCCGTTATCGATTACTTCGCGGATTTTCATGATTTCTTCATCAGAAAGCTGACTGACACGACGGTTCATATCAATTCCTGACTTTGCACAAATATCTTGAGCAGATTTTCTACCAATACCGAAGATATAAGTCAGTGCGACTTCAATTCTCTTGGCACTTGGAATATTTACACCAGCTATACGAGCCAAATTTAATCTCCATTACTTTCAATTAATTAATACATTCAAAAAGTTGATCACCACTTTTCAAAATTAAGCGGATTATAGGCACGATATTTATCAGAGTCAACCCCTTTTCTGCAAATTACTTAAATTTTTTTACATATTTTTGCAAATAAAACAAAGTATATGATGTTTTTAACCTCAAACGGTACTTATGCTGAAAAATATCTAAAACCAAAACTTTAGAATATATACAAAACCGGCCTTTGACGGCCGGCAATTTTACAAACCGAGAATCTCATCAATTTTGTGACTGACCGCCTCAATCGTTCCGGTACCGTCAACCGTACGCAGCAACCCCCGTTTTTCAAAAAACTGGATTGTCGGATAGGTCAGCAGACGATAGTTAACCAGACGATTCTGTACCGTCGCACGATTGTCATCTTTCCGGCGGCCGAATTCCGTTCCGCCGCAAACATCACAGACGCCGTAAACTTTAGGTTTTTGGAATTTATCATGATAACCGGCACCGCATTTTAAGCATGAATATCGTCCCAGAATACGTTCCATAATGATTTCATCCGGAACCTGAATCTCCAAAACGCAATTTAATTTAATTCCCTTTTCCGCTAACAGACCTTCCAAAACTTCGGCCTGCGGAAGTGTCCGCGGAAAACCGTCCAGAATAAATCCTCGTTCGCAATCCGGCTGACCGATGCGGTTACGCACCATTTCAATAATCATCTCATCGGTAGCAAACTCGCCTTTATCCAAAAGCTTTTTTAAATCACGACCCAAGGGAGTATCCTTTGATGCATACTCCCTCAGCATTTCTCCTGTCGATAAATGACAGATATGAGTTTTTTCTTTCAGAATTCGAGCCTGTGTTCCTTTACCGCACCCCGGAGCACCGGTAAAAACAACATATAAGCCTTTCTTTGTTTCAGACATTAACGCCCTTTCTTTTTAATCAAAGCCGCTTTTTTCAAAAGTCCCTCATACTGATAAGCAATCAGATGCGACTGAATTTGTCCGACAAAATCCATTGTTACCTGCACAACGATGAGCAGTGTTGTGCCACCCAGAACAAACGGTACACCGACTTTGCTGATAAGCAGTTCAGGCAAAATACACAAACAAACCAGATAAATAGACGCAATCACCGTTAAACGCGTAATCACATAATCCAGATATTCGGCCGTATTTTTACCCGGACGGATACCGGCAATAAATCCGCCGTGTTTCTTCAGATTATCCGCCGTCTCCTGAGGATTAAATACCACTGAGGTATAAAAGAAGGTAAAGAACAGAATCAAAAAGGCATACAAGGCCAGATAAACAGGCTGACCATGTCCCAGCATCTGACTCAGACTCTGTACCCATGACGGACCTTTTTCGGCAGATAAATTTGCAATTGTAATCGGCAGCAGCAGCAAAGAGCTGGCAAAGATAGGCGGAATAACGCCTGTCGGGTTAATTTTCAACGGCAGGTGAGAACTTTCCGCAGCCATCATGCGCATACCCATCTGACGCTTCGGATATTGAATAATAATCTTTCTTTGTGCTCTTTCAACAAACACTATAACATAAATCAAAGCCAAAGCCATTACCAACAGCATCAAAATCGTCATAACCGACATCTGACCGGCACGCCCCAGTTCAAAAGTCTGAGCCAAAGCATTCGGTATATTGGCGATAATACCAACGGTAATAATCAGGGAAGAACCATTACCGACACCACGCTGTGTAATCTGGTCTCCCAGCCAGACAATAAACATGGTACCGCCGACCAGAGAAACAATGGTCGAAAATCTGAAGGCAAAACTGTCAATCATTACGGCAGATGCGCCATTGGCACCGGAAACACTTTCCA
Organism: Pseudomonadota bacterium; assembly: GCA_030523245.1. Classification (GTDB taxonomy): domain Bacteria; phylum Pseudomonadota; class Alphaproteobacteria; order RF32; family CAG-239; genus RUG410. Next base: position 14,840 of record JAUNIW010000006.1, on the reverse strand, counting down.
GACCGACGGCAATACCATAACCTTGAATTATCGTAATCAAAACCGTCAGGCATTTTGTATAATGCGTAATTTTACGATGACCGGCTTCCCCTTCTTTTTTCAAAGCCATTAAAGACGGAATAACCGACTGACCGAGCTGGATAATAATGGAAGCGGAAATGTACGGCATAATATTCAGGGCAAAAATCGTCATACGTTCCAATGCACCACCGGAAAACATATTAAACATTCCCAAAATACCGCCTTGATTCCGACTGAACATTTCAGCCAATACCGCAGGGTTGATGCCCGGAAGCGGAATATATGTGCCTAAACGGAAAATAATCAAAGCCCATACCGTAAACCAAAGTCTTTTCTTTAATTCGTCGGCTTTGCTAAAGGCAGACATATCAATATTGGCCGCCATTTTTTCTGCTAATGATACCATTTTTTAATCCTTAAAATTTTAAAAACAAAACATAGGGTTATAAAAACCCACTTGGCTTTAATCTATTACACAAAAATATTTTTTTTGCAACTAATTTATCTTTATCCTCAGTTTTTCTACACTTTTTTCGATTCGATAGACATTTTAGTTATTTCTGTACAAAAGAATCAAAGTACAAGAACGTTCTTGGCAAACTTTACACTTTTTTGCGACCTCCTGCATATTATATTCATGGCAAGGCATTACTTGTTTATACGCATCTTCTACATATTTACCGCAAGTACGATATCCGTTAGCCCAATTAACCACTGCATGAACATCAGGATCTGTTTGCGCAAAAGAATAAAGCTCACGGCAATTTTGCTCTGCCGTTACTGATGGCCGGGTAGAAAAATATACAGCAAAACGCTGAAGTATTGAACCATCTGCCAATCCATCGGCTCGAATATTTATTGATACAGTATTTCCAAATAAATCTTTATTGTTCTCATCCAGCATACCTTGCGGAACCACTCCTATTCCTTTCAAAAAAGGCAAAAGATTAATGCCATTGCTGCCAAAATTTTTTTCATTTTTATAAACGTCTTTAAGCGCAAAGATTATATCTGTAATTTGCGCTTTCCATTTATTCAGTTTCCATTGCTGCATTGCTTTTGAATACCCCGCAATACCACCAACAGACAACACGGCAATAATGGCTAACACACCAAGCATTTCTATCATTGAACGCCCCGATTGATTAAAATTCATAACAACTTCCTTTTTAAGATTAACAATAAAAAAGCCGTCTAAAAAGACGACCGGAAGTTGACAACTGCTGAAGATAATGCAGTGTAGCATATTAGCACATAGCACATTTTGCTACCTTCCGATCCATAGACCAGAAGGTATGCTTATTTAGCGTCTTTGCATAAAGACGTATCTTCAAGAGGTTGTCACACCCCAGATAAACTATCCGTCATCCACCTAAAATATTAAACAAAGACAGAACAAAAGTAAAGAAAAAAAATAGAAAATCCCCATTCATCTGAACGGGGATTTTTAATAATTTTAGCAAATAACTTTAATTATTTTGCAGCAACAAAATTAACTTTGCCGCCTGCTTTTTCTACAGCTTCAACAGCTGATTTAGAAGCAGAGTCGACTGTGATATTGATGCTGCTGGTAACAGCACCGCGAGCCAGCAGACGAATGCCGTCCAATTGCTTGGAAACAACATTTGACTTCAACAAAGACTCAACATCAATAGCTTTGGCGTCCAATTTACCGGCATCAATAGCTTTTTGAATCGTATCCAGATTTACAACGGCATAAGTCTTTGCAAACGGATTCTTAAAGCCATGCTTTGGCAACTGACGGTATAAAGGCATTTGACCGCCTTCAAAACCCATTTTGGCACCACCGGAACGGGCTTTCTGACCCTTGTGGCCTAAACCGCAGGTTTTGCCTTTACCGGAACCGATACCACGACCAACGCGTTTACGATTTTTTGTCGCACCTTCGTTATCTTTTAATTCATTCAGTTTCATTTTATTTACCTTATATAGTTTAGTCTGATTCAATCAAGAAATTTCTGCGAGCCTGCCTTCATTTACAAATTAACAAACACAGGCTCACAAAATTATTCTTCAACTTTAACCAGATGAGCCACTTTTTTAATCAAACCGCGAATTGCCGGTGTATCTTCTACAACAACTGTGCGGCCTGTTTTTGTTAACCCCAGACTTTTCAGGTGAGTTTCCTGAATAGCCGGACGACCGATTGTGCTACCAGTTCTGGTAACTTTGATAGTTTTATTAGCAGCCATAGATTATGCCTCCTCTTTCACTTCTTTACCGGTTGTGTTTTCACGGCGGCTCACAATATCACCTACTTTTTTACCGCGTTTTGTAGCAACCATTCTCGGAGAATTGATTGCCTGTAAAGCAGCAAAAGTAGCTTTAATCATATTGTAAGGATTGTTGGAGCCCAAAGATTTTGCAACAACATCCTGTACGCCCAAAACTTCAAACACGGCACGCATCGGACCGCCGGCAATAACACCGGTACCGGCAGGAGCTGTTCTCAGAACAACTTTTCCGGCCCCGAAACGACCAGCGACGTCATGATGCAATGTTCTGCCTTCACGAAGCGGAATACGAATCATATTCTTTTTGGCTTCATTGGTTGCTTTAACAATAGCTTCAGGAACTTCGGCAGCTTTACCGGAACCAAATCCGATACGGCCTTTCTGATCCCCGACAACAACAACCGCGGCAAATGACATTGTACGGCCGCCTTTTACTGTTTTGGCAACACGGTTTACATGAACCAGTTTTTCAACCAATTCATCTTTTACTTCTTTTTTAGAATTATGACGATCTGTAGATTGTACCATCTTTCTCTCCTAGAATTTCAGACCAGCTTCACGAGCAGCATCGGCCAAAGCTTTAACACGACCGTGATAGATATAACCGCCGCGGTCAAAAACCACTTCGGAAATACCGGATTTTGTTGCTCTTTCAGCAATTAATTTACCAATGAAGCCGGCAGCTTCAACTGTAGAAGATTTTTTGATGTTAGCTCTGACTTCCTTATCCAGAGTAGAAGCGGAAGCAACTGTTGAGCCTTTTACATCGTCAATGATTTGTGCATAGATATGCTTGCCGCTGCGGAAAACAGATAATCTCAATTTGCTGTTTGCAGCTGCTTTAATTGCAGATCTAACACGAGCCTTTCTTCTCTCAAACAAATTTCTTGGTGTATTCATTGAATTATTCCTTATTTCTTCTTACCTTCTTTACGACGAACGGCTTCACCGGCATACTTCACACCTTTACCTTTATAAGGTTCAGGTTTTCTGTATTTGCGCAATTCAGCGGCAACTTGACCAACCAGCTGTTTGTCGGCACCAAAGATTTTAATTTGTGTCGGAGATTCGCACGTAATTTTCACACCTTCCGGTGCCGGAAAAACCACATCATGCGAAAAGCCTAAAGACAAAACGAGATTTTTGCCTTCTACACGGGCTTTATAACCCACGCCGACAAGTTCCATATCTTTTGTAAAACCTTCGCTCACACCTTTTACAATGGTTTGAATCTGAGCGCGGGTTGTGCCCCACAAAGCTCTGGCTGTCAGGCTCAGAGAATGTGGTGTGACAACAACTTTACCGTCTTCCAGCTTAGCTGAAACATGGCTGTCGTCAAAGGCAAAATGAAGTTCGCCTAATTTACCTTTTGCGGTTACAACGTTGTTATTGATGGTTAATTCTACGCCAGCAGGAACAACAACAGGATATTTACCAACTCTTGACATACTGTTTTCTCCTTAGAATACTTGGCACAAAACTTCACCGCCAACATTGGCCTTACGCGCTTCATTATCACTCATAACACCCATCGGGGTAGAAATAATGGAAATACCAAGGCCGTTGTAAACTCTCGGCAGGTCTTTAACGCTGGAATAAACGCGACGACCCGGCGTAGATACACGGTAAATTTCAGTAATAACGGCACTACCTTCGTAGTACTTTAATTGAATATGAAGTTCATCAATACCCGGACGTACATTGGTTTTTTCATAACCGGCAATGTAGCCTTCTCTTTTCAAAACTTCTAACACATTTTCACGCAAGCGAGAAGCAGGTGATACAACATCACTCTTCTTAGCTCTTTGTGCGTTTTTAATGCGTGCGAGCATATCGCCCAAAGGATCACTCATAGACATGATATCATTCTCCCTTCTTACCAACTTGATTTTACTAAACCAGGAATTTTACCAAAGCTTGCCAAATCTCTCAATTCAACACGGCTCAGGCCAAATTTTCTGTAATAACTGCGTGAACGTCCCGTAATTCTGCAACGATTTCTGATACGGCATCTGGCAGAATTCTTAGGAAATTTTTGCAAAGCAAACTGCGCCTGCATTCTTTCTTCCGGAGAAGCATTTTTATCCATCGCAATTGCTTTTTGTTTTTGACGGCGATTAGCATACTTCTCAGCCATCTTTACTCTTTTCAAGTTTCTGTAAACCGAACTTGTTTTTGACATAGTAAAATCTCCGCTTATTTCTTGTAAGGCAGGTTGAATGAAGTCAGCAAAAATTTAGCTTCTTCATCTGTCTTAGCTGTTGTACAAATAACAACATCCAATCCTCTGATTTCATCAACTTTTTCATAGTTGATTTCAGGAAAGATTATCTGTTCTTTAATACCGAAAGCGAAGTTTCCTCTGCCATCGAAGTTCTTACCCGTAATTCCGTGGAAGTCTCTGATTCGCGGCAAGGCCATATTAACCAGTCTTTCCAAAAATTCATACATTTTTTCGGAACGCAGTGTAACTTTGCAGCCAATCGGCATACCTTCACGCAATTTGAAGGTAGCAATAGACTTGCGGGCTTTAGTCATAACCGGCTGTTGTCCGGCAATCAAAGCCAACTCTTCCATAGCGGTCGTTACTTTTTTCTTATCGGTAACGGCATCGCCGATACCCATATTCAAAACGATTTTTGTCAGCTTTGGAATCTCATGTGGGTTCTTGTAACCGAATTTTTCCACAAGAGATTTCTTTATGACGTCGTTATATAATGTTTCAAAATTTGCCATAAAATTTTCCCCTATTAATCGATTACGTCACCGGATTTACGTGCAAAACGTACTTTTTTGCCGTCAACGACTTTGTATCCGACTTTTGTTGCTTTGCCGTCTTTGGCAATAGCAACGTTAGATACGTTGATGGCAGCCTCTTTTGTTACAATCCCGCCCGGATTTTTATCAGAAGGTTTTGTGTGACGTTTAACTAAATTAACGCCTTCGACAATAACCTTGTTTTCCTTAGGCATTGCTTGTTTTACGACACCGATTTTGCCTTTATCGTCACCCGACAGAACAATAACTGTATCGTTTTTCTTAATTTTCATTTTAGGCATACTACAATACCTCCGGTGCTAATGAAATGATTTTCATAAATTTTTTAGCGCGCAGCTCTCTGGTTACAGGACCAAAGATACGTGTACCGATTGGTTCACCGTCTTTGTTAATCAGAACGGCTGCATTGCTGTCAAAACGGATAACACTACCGTCTTTACGTCTGATGTCACTGGCTGTTCTTACGATAACGGCCTTATGTACATCACCTTTTTTAACGTGCCCTTTCGGCAAAGCATCTTGTACTGCGACAACGATAACATCACCGACAGAGGCAGTCATTCTCTTGGAACCACCAAGAACCTTTATGCACTGCACCTGGCGTGCTCCAGAATTATCAGCAACATCTAGGTTGGTTTGCATTTGTATCATTTTTTTATTCCTTCATTTATTAGGCGTTATCAGAAATGACAGTCCAAGATTTATTTTTGGAAATAGGGCGGCATTCTTGAATGGACACTCTATCACCAACCTTGCACTGATTGTTTTCATCGTGAGCAGCAAACTTTTTACTTTTTTTCACGATTTTCTTATAAACCGGATGCATAACCTGACGTTCAACACTGACAACGACAGTTTTGTCCTGTTTATCACTTACAACAACACCTTGAAGAATTCTCTTAGGCATATTCTTTCTCCTAACTATTCTTCTTGCGCTCGGCAAGGAGCGTGTTGATTTTTGCTACTTCACGGCGAACTTTCTTCATATTAGAAATATCTTTCAGTTGGCCTGTTGACTGTTGGATTCTCAAATTGAACTGTTCTTTTTTATCGGCAATCAATTTTTCTTCCAACTGATCATTAGTCATAGCGCGTAAATCTTTAGTTTTAACCATTATGCTTCTCCTTCTACAGCATCAGAGTTCAAACGCTTCACGAATTTGCTCTTTACCGGCAATTTTGCAGCACCCAATTCAAAAGCCTTACGGGCTACTTCTTCAGGAACGCCGCCGATTTCAAACATAATACGGCCCGGTTTAACTCTTGCTACCCAAAATTCGATAGCACCTTTACCTTTACCCATACGAACTTCGGCTGGTTTGTCAGACACCGGAACATCTGGGAAAATTCTAATCCATACTCTTCCTGCTCTTTTCATTTCACGGGTAATAGCACGACGCGCAGCTTCAATCTGGCGGGCAGTTACACGTTCAGGTGTAAGAGCTTTCAATCCATATGAACCGAAACTTAATTCTGATCCACCTTTGGCCAGACCGTGAATACGGCCTTTATGCTGTTTGTGGAACTTTAAACGTTTTGGACTTAACATTTTATTCTAACCTCATGTTATTATTTTTGTTCAGCCAGCTTTTTGTCCTGCGCCATTGGATCGTGGCTCATAATTTCGCCTTTATAAATCCAAACTTTTACGCCGCAAGCACCATAAGTGGTATGAGCTGTAGAGGTTGCATAATCAATGTCCGCACGAAGTGTGTGCAAAGGCACGCGACCTTCACGGTAGTGTTCGGTTCTGGCGATTTCGGCACCGCCCAGACGACCACTGCAGCAAACTTTGATACCTTCTGCACCCAGACGAAGAGCAGACTGCATAACTCTTTTCATAGCACGGCGGAAGGAAACACGACGTTCCAACTGCTGAGCAACCGAGTCGGCAACCAACTTCGCATCAAGCTCAGGTTTTCTAACTTCAATGATGTTCAACTGAACTTCGGAATCAGTCAATTTTTGAATATCTTTTCTCAAATTTTCAATATCCTGACCCTTTTTGCCAATTACAACACCCGGTCTTGCTGAATGAATAGTAACTCTTGCCTTTTTAGCCGGACGTTCGATAACAATACGGCTGATACCGGCCTGAGCCAATTTTTCACTCAGGAATTTTTGAATTTTCAGATCTTCGTGGAGATAGTCGGTAAACTTTTCATCAGCATACCAACGAGAGTCCCAAGTGCGGTTAACGCCCAAACGAAGACTTGTAGGATTTACTTTCTGTCCCATCTGTTTACTCCCCACGCTCTGCAACAACAACGGTCATGCTTGAGAACGGCTTCAGAATTCTGGCGCCTCTGCCGCGACCGCGTGCACTCATACGTTTCATTACAATACCTTTACCGACATAAGCTTCGCTGACAACGAGCTTGTCGATGTTTAAATTATGATTATTTTCGGCATTGGAAATTGCAGATTGCAGCAAAACCAATGCAATTTTTGCGATTCTCTTCTTGGAAAAGCTTAATTCTGCAACAGCTTTTTCAACACCCAAACCACGGATAGATTGAGCAACCAAGTTCAATTTACGCGGACTGGTACGAATAGAGCGGCAAACAGCCATAGCTTTCTTTTCATTCAACTTAGCCATAATTAACCTCTCTTCGCTGTAGAATCAGCAGCTTTAGTGTGACCATAGAAAGTACGTGTCGGCGCAAATTCACCGAATTTGTGACCAACCATATCTTCAGTTACCAGAACCGGAATAAATTTGTGGCCATTATGCACGCCGAATGTCAAACCGACAAACTGCGGCAACATAGTAGAACGGCGGGACCAAATTTTAATTACTTCATTACGGCTGGAAGCTCTGGCTGCATCAGCTTTCTTCAGAAGATAGCCATCAACAAAAGGTCCTTTCCATACGGAACGTGTCATTAGCATTTCTCCTTATTAATTTTTGTTATCATGACGAGATCTCATAATAAAGCGATCCGTCTTCTTGTTAGAACGAGTCTTAGCGCCCTTAGTCGGTTTACCCCAAGGTGTAACCGGATGACGGCCACCTGAAGTTCTGCCTTCACCACCACCGAGCGGGTGATCAACCGGGTTCATTGCAACACCGCGGGAAACAGGTCTCATACCCATCCAGCGAGCGCGACCGGCTTTACTGAGGGAAACGTTCTGATTATCCGGATTGGAAACCGCACCAACGGTTGCCAAACATTCTTCACGAACGATTCTTAATTCGCCAGAGTTTAGTTTCAATTGAACATAACCGGCATCTTTACCGACAACCTGAGCATAGCAACCGGCAGAACGAACAAGCTGTCCGCCTTTGCCAGAACGCAGTTCAACGTTGTGCACGATTGTACCGACCGGCATATTCTTCAGAGGCATAGCATTACCCGGCTTAATATCTGCTTTTTCGGCAGAAATGATTTTATCGCCGGCTTTCAAACGTTGCGGAGCCAGAATATAAGCCTTTTCACCATCATTGTAATTTACCAACGCGATAAAAGCAGTGCGGTTTGGATCATATTCGATTCTCTCGACAACAGCCTCACAATCAAATTTATTACGTTTGAAGTCAATCATACGATAGCTGCGTTTGTGACCGCCACCGATACGACGACTAGTAACGTGACCAAAGTTATCACGCCCACCGGTCTTATTCAGACCTTTCGTTAAACTTTTCTCAGGTTTGCCCTTATATAACTCGCTTTTATCAACGAGTACAAGTTGGCGGCGACCTGCAGAAGTGGGCTTAAATGTATTCAAAGCCATGACTAAATTCCTGTAGTAACATCAATGTTTTGACCGTCGGCAAGCGTAACAATGGCCTTTTTGAAATCAGAACGAACGCCCTGATGTCCTCTAAAGGTTTTTACTTTACCGAATTGTTTAATTGTATTTACCTTATTAACTTTAACATTAAAGATGGCTTCAACAGCGGCTTTAACGTCATCTTTCGTAGCTGATAAAGGCACAATAAATACCACTTTTCCAGCTTCCGAAGAAATCATAGATTTTTCGGTAATTACCGGACGAACCAATGTATCATACATGGCTGCAGTTACATTGTTTGATTTGCTCTTAACCATTTAATCTCTCCTCTAAGCAACTTACTGCATCTTTTGTTAACACCAATTTGTCCTTTTTTAAGATGTCATAAACGTTGGCACCGATTGTCGGCAGAATGTCAACACCTGCGATATTACGGCTGGCCAATGCAAAATTAACATCTACTTCTTTGCCGTCAATGAAGAGGCAGTTTGTCAGACCGCAAGCATTCAATTTAGCTTGTAAATCTTTTGTCTTTGGAGCTGACAGCTTTGCTTCGTCAATAACAACAAGGTTTCCTGCTTTTGCTTTTGCAGACAAAGCAGTTTTCAGACCAAGTTTTCTGAATTTTTTAGTCAGGTCAAAAGAATGATCTCTTACAACCGGACCAAATACAACACCACCTTTTCTGAACTGAGCGCCTTTACGGGAACCCTGACGGGCATTGCCGGAACCTTTTTGCTTAAAAGGTTTGGCGGCTGTCAAAGCAACATCCGAACGACCCTTAGTTTGGTGATTACCGCTTTGCAGTCTGGCCAACTGCCAGTTTACAACGCGTTGTAAAATATCAGCGCGAACTTCCAGACCGTAAATAGCATCATTCAGTTCAATTGAGCCGACATTTTTATTTTCTAAATTTAAGATGTCCTGTTTCATTTTATTTTCCTTACACTTCACTATGCATTTTCAGCTGGAGCTTCAGCCGCTGCAACAGGTTCATCAACTTTTTTCAATCCTGCAGGCATCGGGACAGAGGCATTAGCCGGTTTTTTAACGGCATCCGTAACTCTTACCCAAGCGTTTTCACAACCAGGAACACCACCTTTAACCATAATCAGGCCTTTTGCGGCATCAATGGCAACAACTTTCAGGTTTTGAACGGTAACGCGTTCGGCACCCAGATGGCCGGCCATTTTTTTACCTTTGAAAACTTTACCCGGATCTTGTCTTTGTCCTGTAGAACCATGAGAACGGTGAGAAATAGACACACCGTGAGATGCTTCCAAACCGGCAAAATTATGACGTTTCATAACACCGGCAAAACCTTTACCGATAGATGTTGCGCAAACATCAACATATTGCCCCGGAACAAAATGTTCTACAGATAATTCATCACCGACGGAAAGCAGGCATTCAGCAGAAACTCTGAACTCGCCCAGTTTTTTCTTCGGTTCAACTTTTGCTTTTGCAAAATATCCTTTCATTGGCTTGGTTACGTTTTTGGCTTTGATAGCGCCTGTACCAAGCTGAACGGCATTGTAGCCGTCTTTCTCGGCTGTTTTTACATTAACAACCTGAAGACCGTCTACACTCAAAACAGTTACGGGAACATGTGTTCCGTCTGCTTCGAAAATGCGGGACATTCCTAATTTTTTTGCGATTAGACCCGTACGCATTATTATTTTTTCCTTTTCTTAATAGGTTGACAACTTTTATTTCAAAGCGCCAACATTAAATTACAACTTAATTTCAACATTAACACCGGCAGCCAAATCCAGCTTCATTAAAGCATCAACTGTTTGCGGTGTCGGATCTACGATATCCAGAAGTCTTTTATGGGTACGTATCTCAAACTGTTCACGAGATTTTTTATCAACGTGCGGAGAGCGGTTTACCGTAAACTTCTCGATTTTGTTAGGCAGAGGAATAGGTCCTCTGACACTTGCGCCTGTTCTTTTGGCAGTATGCACGATTTCTGCTGTAGAGAGATCAAGCAATCTGTGGTCAAAAGCTTTCAAGCGGATTCTAATGTTTTGTGTATCCATTTTAATACTTTTCCTATAACTAAACGGCAAAAAACACCATTATGGTTATCTGCCATCTAAACTTGTTAAATTTTGCAAACGCTTTCGCAACAAAGGTTTGCGCTATATTTTATATTTGCTTCGCTGCGGGGCAACCCCCTCAAAACAATTGTTGTAGCGTGCTTATATCACAACACATCCGGCATTGCAAGCAAAAAATACACATTTTTTAAAAAAAATGACAGAAATCCGAATTGAGTCTATTCCGAGTCTAAATTAAACTTATAATTCTGAAACCATTTAAAAAACAAAATCGCCGATAACGACTTTATCTGGCGCTTATTTCATGAATCCGATATTTGTTATGGTAGTTCCGGGCAGAGTTGAACTGCCGACCCATCCATGTGAAGGATATGTGATAACCGTTTCACCACAGAACTGAAAAAATACCATAGCGGCCGGTTAAAAAGTGGTAGTTCCGCGCAGAGTTGAACTGCAGACTCATCCATGTCAAGGATACGTGATAACCGTTTCACCACGGAACTAAAATACAGTTGCATCATAACAACATTTTTTCAGTTGTCAAACCCTAATTTGCAGAAAAATGCAATCCTCTGAATTTTTTTATATTTAATAATTTATTCAGTTATTTTTGAGCGCTCTAAGATTATTGATAATATTTTCGGCTGCCGATTGGGATTCTTCACTGATACCCGCCGCCTGAAGTGCCAGCTTTTTAAGACAGGTATTGGTGATATCTTCCGCAGTTGCCCTGACCGTATTGGCAAACAAAGTTCCGGACTGCAGACGGCTGTTGGCCTCGCTGATCATACAGGCCTGCATTTTCTGTCTGACCGAAGCATTGGGCGAAACAGTTGTATATCGGGACACATCCGAACAGGCACCCAAAAACAACAACACTGCCAACAAACCGATTCTTTTCATTTTTTTATCCTTAATCTATAGAGTTCTATATTTCTGATACAGCAATTTTATCAAAAACTCAAGAAATAAATTCTGTTTGAAATTTATCCGGAATCATGTTATAAATCTATTGTTCTTTTACCATAGTTTTACACTAAAAAGGGGACGTTACGATACATTCCGTTATATTACGAATGATACTGTTATTTAAATAAATAGTTGTGTTTTCCCACTATTTTGTTATTTAATGTTTGACAAACTTCCTTGTTGATTCTATATGAATTAGTGTATGTTTGATTTTTGAGGTATAAAAATGAAAGAAACGAAATCTCTTAGAGGCAGAGTTAATGATAACGAGCCAAATCCGGTTGATGTGCATGTCGGCAACAGAATTCGCTTACGCCGTACAATTTTGCATATTACCCAGCAGCAAATGGCTGAAATGTTAGGACTGACCTTCCAACAGATTCAAAAATATGAAAAAGGCATGAACCGTGTCGGCGCAAGCAGACTGTGGGATATCAGTCGTGTTCTGGAAGTACCGATGGGCTTCTTTTTTGAAGACATGGATGAAAATGTTGTCAGAAACAGTCCGCGGATGCTCAACAAAAATCAAGATGAGAAAAATTATTTCTTTGAAGAAGAACACCGCTCATTTGATGATGACCCGATGAAAAGAAAAGAAACGCTTGAACTGGTTCGCGCTTATTATAAAATCCCTAATCGTTCCATTGCCAGAAATCTGTTTAATCTGATGGTGGCTCTGTCCAAATCTAACAGCAATCTGGCTGTGGCGGAAAAAGATACTGATGACGCCAGATTCTAATAATCCGACAGCCCAAGACGAAAAACCAAAGTTTTTCGGCCGGCGCAAAGGCAGAACAATCCGCAAGGCAAAAAGTTTTCTTTTGGATAATTTTTTGCCCAAGGTGCGTATAGAACCAACCGCCGGACTTTTTTTACCTTCCTGTTTTACCCGACCGGAGATAAGACGCTATGCTCTGGAAATCGGCTTTGGTGACGGCGCACACTTGGCTGCTCTGGCCCAAAGCCGTCCTGATACGGGCTTTATCGGTGTCGAGGTTTACAAAAACGGCGTAGCAAACCTGCTCTCTCTGATGACCGGACTTAAAGACGGTGATGCAGAAAATCTGTCGCAGGAAATTGTTCTGGAAAAGGGACGGACAGACAATATCCGGATTTATGATGACGATGTAAGACTGTTGTTTGCCTCTTTACCTGATGCCTGTTTTGATAAAATTTACCTGTTATTCCCTGACCCGTGGCCAAAGAAAAAACATGCCGACAGACGTTTTGTAAACCCTCATAATCTGACCGAGCTGGCAAGACTGCTGAAAAAAGGCGGCATTTTGCAAATTGCAACCGACCACCCCGTATATAAAAGCTGGGTTTTGCATACAATGGCTCAGAATAAAGATTTTATCTGGACGGCAAAATGTTCTGATGACTGGCGTAATCCGCCGGCAGACTGGTTTGAAACAAAATATCAGAGAAAAGCCGTGAAAGAAGGGCGCAGACCCGTATTTTTTGAATATCAAAGAATATAAAAATTAAAATGACATTTCTTTAAGCGCTTCACTGATTGTGCTGTTATCCGGTGCATACGAATAATTAAGATTACGCCGCGCCAAATCATGAAGGTATAACAATGAAAAAAGCCGGACAGCCGGTGTTAAACCGATATTTTTATCTCTGTGCTGGTCAATAAGCTGTAATAATTGGTTCCGTCTTAAATTTTCACGAACACAAATTCTATCCAGAATATACCATTCTGACTTTGCCAGACGCATACTCGTTTTGCGTTCACAGACTGAGATAACCCGATTTAACAAAATAGTCATCATTTTCTCCACTTAAGTTGTATTTAAGAATAATATAAACTAATTAAATACTATTTGCAACCAAAAAGATATTATTATATACAATACATTTACGTTTGATTTCAAAACCGTAACAAAAAAACAGCCCCTGATAAAAGGAGGCTGTTTTTTAATTAAACCTAAACCGGACGTCGGCCGTTATCTTCACTCACTTTGACATAAAGACCAAAAGAATGGCGCTGGAAATAATCCTTATGAGTAGGCACATAATTCACACCGCCATCGCAATAAACACCACCGACAGGATTCTCTATGACCAGATAAGGACACTCCAGATAAATGGAGCCCCTGCTTTCCAACCGGACGGGTAAAACCTGACAGCAGTCACCGAATACACGTTGCAGTACCCAAAAACTTTCTTCATCGTAAAGACGGGAATCCTCTTCATAACGATGAACCGCAAATACATCCGGCACATGAACTTTCATTTTGCCGACAAGACCGTCCAGCTTTGAAAAATCGGGCTTATTCAGATGAACCGCCTGTTTTATAACCATAATACGGCGCCGGACGACACATCTTTCATCGGCAATACTTTCCTGTGACCAAAAATCAGTCACTGCACCATTTAACAGGCCGAGATGACCCAATCCGATACACCGCAAACTGTTATTGATAGCGGCTGCAGTCTTGATATCAATAGCCTGCAAATCTGCCTTTGACGGTAAAATTATCCGGTTCTGTTCGCACCAGTTCCTTGCATCTTCACGACTGAACACTTCTCCCGAAATGGAAGAAATTTCGATAAACTTATCGTCCTTGCCGATAAAAATACCACGTTCCTGATGAAAAACGGAAGAAGCGGAATAACTGCCGTCCGCCAAAAGAAAATCACCGGCAAGAATATTTGTCTTTATAAACATTCTGCCGTTAACTCTTTCGATAAAAACCCTTTGCTGACCAAGCGGTATGGTCCGGTTGATATCAGCCAAAAATTTAGGAAAACTCATAATAGTAATTTTTAGTTAATAATTTGAATATGCTTTATTTTTACACATTTTATTTTTTTTGTCAAGAAACAAACCGCCTTAAATATCCCATTCGTCTAAAAAATCGTTTTTTGTTCTTTTATCGGAAAAAGGCCGTATCACAAATATTATTGACAAAAATATAATTTCAGGCTATAAAAAAAACAGATATAAATTTTTGTGTCATTTAATTTTTATTTTTTATGAAGAAGAAGTTTTTTAGTTTGGGAATGATTC
>JAUNIW010000046.1:7183-9348 GCA_030523245.1 Pseudomonadota bacterium | reverse complement strand
ACAGATGTATCCATAAGACATCCCGGAACCTGATAAGCTCCGGCATCATCATAAACAACAACCGTTGTTTCCTGCGGACAAGCTTCATAATATACGTCTTCGGAAAATTGTTCCTGATAACTGTTTTCCACTTTCTTTTCAACGCACGACACCAACATTACTGCCAAAATTGCCGGCCAGACCTTATAAAATTTTCTCATATTTCCTCTTTTTAAAGCTATTTTAGGTCAGCATAACGTTAAAATGTTAAAATAATATTTAAGAATTACCTTTTAATAAGAAAAAAATCCTTGCATTTACAAGTGTTTTGTGTATATTAGCAACGTCCCTTGCCGGATTATCCGTAATCCGGCTATACATTAACCAACCCGATTACGGGTTATTTGTTGAGTAATCCATAAGGAGATATTAAAATATGGCAAATTACGAAAGCGTTTTAATCGCTCGTCAGGATCTCGGCGCTTCTCAAATTAACACTCTCGTTTCCGATTTGAGCGAAGTGATTAAAAAAGAAGGCGGAGAAGTTGTAAAAGTTGATAACTGGGGTTTGAAAAACCTGGCTTATCGCATTAAGAAAAACCGTAAAGGCTATTATGTTCTGCTGAACATTGTCGCACCGGCAAAAGCTGTTGCTGAATACGAAAGACTGGTCAGACTGAATGAAGATGTTATTCGTTATATGACCGTTAAAGTAGAAAATTTCAATAACGAAGCGGCTTCGGAAGAAAATTCTGCTGTCGCCGAAGAAGCATAGGAGTTTTACAACAATGGCTAAACAAACATTTTTCAAAAGAAAATCTTGTCCTTTTTCCGGTGAAAACGGACTGAAAATTGATTACAAAGATGTTAAACTTCTGTCTCGTTATGTTTCAGAAAAAGGAAAAATTATTCCTTCCCGCATCACTTCTGTTTCGGCTAAGAAACAAAGAGAACTGGCCCGCGCCATTAAACGCGCCCGCTACATTGCTTTGTTACCATATGTTGCTATGTAGGAGGATATGATGGAAGTAATTTTACTTGAACATGTTGAAAAATTAGGCAAAATGGGTGATAAAGTAACCGTTAAAAACGGTTATGCCCGTAACTATCTGCTGCCTCAAGGCAAAGCTTTGCGCGCAACCGAAGCTAATATGGCTTATTTTGAAGCTCAGAAAGCTGCTTTGGAAGCTCACAACAAAGAATTGTTTGAAACAGCTTCTAAACTGGCTGAATCCCTGAACGGCTTTAATGCTGTTTTGATTCGTCAGGCTGCCGAAACCGGACAACTGTACGGTTCCGTAACCATTCGCGACATCGCTTCGGCTATTAAAGATGCCGGATTTGATGTTGCCCGTCGTTACGTCTATCTGGAAAAACCAATCAAAGATTTGGGAATTTATCAGGTTAAATTAAATTTACACCCTGAAGTTACCCAGACTGTTCTGATTAACATTGCCAGAAGTTCTGAAGAAGCTAAAAAACAAGCTAAAGCCTATAATCAGGAATAGTTTTATTTTTGTAAGCTTGATATCTCCGCCAAACGGCGGAGATATTTTTTTATTACATTCTTTACAGAAAACCCCGAGTTTACTCGGGGCTGAATGCTAAGGTGCCGTTAGACACCGTTCCACGCCAACGAGTGTGGTCAAACCGTTAGGTTTGTAGCTGATTAGCACCCCCAGTTTACTGGAGGATATCTATTTTCCGTTTCGTTATTTTTTTATTCGGTACCATCTTCCATAAAATCTCGGGCAAAAATAAATTTATCGATACCGTTTATCAGATGCAGACGGGGATTTTGTAAAATATGCGGCAATTCCGTCGATACAAACGTACTACGCTTATCCGCGCCCGTCACAAAAGCCGTTATATTACCCGAAGCCGCTGCAATAAAACGTCGGGATGCTATTGCCCATACCTTCAAAATTTCACTGTCGGGACAACCGCTGCCGGTTTCCAAACCGAGTGCAATCAGCTTTTTACCGCAGGGCGTATCATCCAGCGTCAGACATTCCCCGTGTTGTTGCAAATATGCCTGCGCCATCTCTTTATTCGTACGCTCCGGTAAATAACTGATACTGTAAAGAACTATGCTGTCCGGCGGTGTTTCTACAGACTCATTTTCCGCAATATCATAAGCTTCAGCGAGTTTGTTCATCTTTTTTCCATATTTTGCTTTTTGCCGA
>JAUNIW010000046.1:0-7173 GCA_030523245.1 Pseudomonadota bacterium | reverse complement strand
TTTTCAGTGTTTTTTCCAAATTATTTTCCGGCGTGATTAAATATCCTTCTATACCGTAACGACGTGCTGCTTTCAGATTATCTTCAGAATCATCAAACAACCGGCAATCTTCTCCTTTTACGCCGGCTTTTTCAAGAAATAAACCAAAACCGTCCGGACTTTGTTTCGGATGAAAACAACCATCTTTCAGCGTTGAAGCTATATCACAAATAACAACGCCTTTTTTCTCGATTTGTTCTGCTGTCTGATGAAAAACTGCCTGCAACACACAATCTATATGCTTCCGGCTGTTATTACTCAGGATAAAGATTTTTTTACGGCCGGCTAATTCTTCTAAAATTTTCTTTAGTTCGGGATTATGGGTAATATGACTGTAATCCGTTTCTGCAGCCATTCTCCGACAATATTCCGGAAAATCGTATCCGGTTGTTTCGCAAATTTCCCGAATAAAATTAAAGGCTCCTTTATGCCCTTTTTGAATTGTCTTATCCGATATTGCTTTTTGCTGTTCACCACTCAACCCGACATCGTCCCGATATACTTTTTTCATCGCCGCAATAATTTGTTTCAGACTTAATTCCGATTGGGGATAAAGTACACCGTCGCAATCAAAAATATAGACAGACGCCGTCATTTTTATTCTGACTGCTCCGTATTTATCGCTTCGGCAGAACGGCGGCGAATAGTTGTCCGGCGGCGCGGTTTTGTAACCGTTTCGCTGTTTGTTTCCGATGTTTCCGCAACAGCCGCATTTTCTTTTGCCGCGACGTCTATGACTGTAAAGCTCCGTTTTCTTCTCATCCGGACATCAGCTTTGACTTCAGCCTGTTCCGCCGGATCAGCTGCTTCGGTTTCCACCAAACCATTCTCTGCCGGACTTGTTTTTTCTTCGTTTTCCACAGCCGGCAATGCCGCCGTTTCTTCCGGCGTATCAGAAGCGATTGAATTATTATTCTGTTCCGATGTATTATCTTTATTTTGATTTTTACGTTCGTTAATTTCCGTTACAATCTTACGATAATGTTCCGCATACTGACGGAATACTTCCATCAAAACATAGTCACCGTTATTATGAGCCTCTTTGGCCAGCTCATTGTATTTTTTAATCAAATCCAGAGCCGTACCGCTCAATTTACCGGCAGAACTCACGCTGTCAAATTTATAATTCAGGGAATATATTGTATTTCCGCGAAATTTGTTATTGTTTAATTTTTTCATATAAAACCACTCAAAAACCGCTTATGCGGATAAAATTATCACTCTTTATTTAAGGCGAACAGAAGATGCCCTATCCTTTTGTATAACCATTCTTTTAAAATTATGCAACTTATTTTTGCAAAATTACACACCTGTCTGTTCCGGCTAAATCTGCCGCAATTTGTATCAGTTTTAATCCGGCAGCCTTATAAATCTCGGCAATCTGGTACGCCTGTCCTTTTCCGGCTTCCAGTAAAATAAAACCGCCGTCCGCCAGAAGCTCCGGTATCAGTTCGGCTATTCTGATATAGCAGTCAAATCCGCTTTTTCCACCATCCAGTGCCATAATCGGGTCATATTCCCGAACTTCGGGTTCCAAAGACTGAATTTCCGCCTGCGGGATATACGGCGGATTAGAAACAATCAGCCGAAACGATTTAGCAAAATGACCTAAAAAGTCTGTATCAAACCAACTGGCATTTATAAAACGCAGACGTTTATCCACCTGCAGATTGACGGCATTTCTTTGCGCTATTTCCAAAGCTGCCGCGGAAATATCGACAGCCACTCCCTGCACATACGGTCTCTCGGCCAAAATCGATTCAACAATACAACCGCTGCCGGTTCCCAAATCCAGAATATCTGCCGTACTGTCCGACGGCAGCAGTTCCAAAGCCTTTTCTACCAGAAGTTCCGTATCCGGCCGCGGCGAAAGCACATCTTTTCCGGTTATAAATTCATTTTTATAAAAACCCTTTTTTCCTAAAAGCTTATCCAGCGGACAATGTTTTTTTCTCTGGTCGCATAAAACCTTTATTTTCTGCTTTTCTGCCTCAGTTACCGCACAACCGGCATAAATTTCCGCCTCTTCTTTTTTCTGAACAAAGGCAAAAATCCGACGGGCTTCCAAACGCGGACTCTCTATACCCGTGCCGGCTAATTCCGTAACTATCTCGCTGAAAAAATCATTCATTTTTATTTCAGGCCGCCGTTGACATCGCCGCTTTGACCTCGGCTGCAAGTTTTTCAAAAGCTTTTTTTTCTATTTGCCGAACCCGTTCGCGGCTTATCTTAAATTTTTCCCCGATATCTTCCAAAGTCTGAGGCGCATCTGTCAACATCCGGTTTTTGACAATATACTGCTCCCGTTCATTAAGTTTAGCCAGACAAGACAGTAAAATCCGGCGACGCACTTCCGCTTCCTGTTTCTGCTCCAGACGACCTTCAATGTTTTGCGTTTTGTCTGCCAGTAAATCAATTTTTTCAACCGGTTCATCATCGTTATTATGTGCCGCCGTATTCAAAGAAGTGTCTCCGACAATGCGCTGATTCATCTCAACCACATCTTTTTCATCAACCACAAGCTCATGGGCAATTTTTTTGACAACAGACGGTTCCAGCTCTTTGTTTTCATAAATTCCCAGACGGGCTTTAATCCGTCCCAGATTGTAAAACAGCTTCTTTTGCGCCGCAACCGTTCCGATTTTGACAAGCGACCATGAACGCAGCACAAAATCATTTAAGGCAGCTTTTATCCATAAAATAGCATAGGTCGATAATCGTACGTTTTTGTTTATATCAAATTTTTTAACCGCCTGCATCAGACCGATATTGGCTTCGGAAATCAAATCGGCCGTCGGCAAACCGTAACGCCGGTATGTCAGGGCAATTTTAACCGCCAGACGCAAATGAGAAGTAATAAGCGTTTGCGCTGCTGCCAAATCTCCTTTTTCTTTAAAATTCCGAATCAGGATGTTCTCTTCTTCTTCGCTCAAAACCGGAAATTTACGAATTGCTTCCAAATACGCATGTAACCCGTTTTCTTCGGACAAAACGGGTAAATTACTTTTAGGTTCGTAAACAACTAAATTTTTATGCTCCGAATTACTCACCTTTTCACCAATTATATATAAAAGTTGCTTCCTCTAAAGCATCATTTGACGGCATCAAATTCGGCACCACGATTTTATAAAAATTCAAATACGGATAAATGATAACATATACATCATTAAAATTTCTCATAGCTTCCGGATTGGAAGATTTACATATATGCTTGATTGTGCGGCGTTCGTTAATCCGCAAATAGGCATCGGCCGAAGCTGCCATAAAATTCTTTTCGCTGTTGATTTTCTGACCAGTTACATCTTCAAAATCAGGCATTCCTCTGACCATCAGAAGCCGTTTTCTTTTTTCCAAAACAGAATGCGCTTCTTTTTGGCGCAAGCTGTTCATAATAAAAGATTCAACCTGTTTTTTCAGCTTGGGGTCATTACATGGCAAATCCGGCAATTCGATTTTTTCGTTATCTTCTTTAATATAATCGAAATCCGAACTGTCTTCCTGCTGACCTTCACTTGCAGACAGGTGCTGCGCCAGAGGTTTTATATCCGTTCCGGCATCCAGAACATCATCTTCCGTCTTTAACTCTACTCTTTTTACTTCATTTACGATATATCCGGAACGGAAAAAAGAATCCTCTATACCGGTTTCCATTTCAACACCGGTTTCAGCAGAATTAGCCGTTTCTCCACGGCATTCCGCACCGCAGACGGTCATTCCCAAAACATAAAATGCAAGCCCTAATACAAGTTGAATCTTTTTCATTTTATTCCCTTAAAAACTGATGGACTTCGGTGTACGCGGGAAAGGAATGGTATCCCGAATATTGGCAATTCCGGTAACCAGCATCATCATTCTTTCAAAACCCAAACCAAATCCGGCATGCGGAACCGTACCGTATTTACGCGAATCCAAATACCATGAATAATTTTTAATATCCATACCCAACTCTTCAATACGGGAAACCAAAACATCATAACGGTCTTCACGCTGGGAACCTCCGATCAGCTCACCGATTCTCGGCACCAGAACATCCATGGCCGCAACTGTTTTTCCGTCATCATTCAGACGCATATAAAATGCTTTAATTTCTTTAGGATAGTCACGAACAATCACCGGACGTTTAAAATGTTCTTCAGCCAAGAATCTTTCATGTTCCGTCTGCAAATCAATTCCGTATTCCGGTTCATATTCAAACTTGCGTTTTGAATTTTTCATGATTTCAATTGCTTCTGTATAAGTAATACGGGCGAAACCGTTTTCAACAATATTGCTTAATGTAGCTTTCAGGGTCGGATCCACAAATTTTTCAAACAAATCCAAATCTTCGGCACAATTTTCCATAATATCTTTAACGCAATAACGAACCATATCTTCAGCTAAATCCATATCATCAGCCAAATCGGCGAAAGCCATTTCCGGCTCAATCATCCAAAATTCTGCCGCATGACGCTGAGTATTGGAATTTTCGGCACGGAATGTCGGCCCGAAAGTATAAATATCACCTAAAGCACAAGCATACATTTCTCCGTTCAGCTGACCGGAAACCGTTAAACGCGCTTCTTTACCGAAAAAGTCTTTTCCATAATCAATTTCTCCGTTTGGCAGCTTAGGCGGATTTTTCAAATCCAGCGTCGTTACCTGAAACATTTCTCCGGCACCTTCACAATCCGAAGCCGTAATCAACGGTGTATGTACATAATTAAAACCGCGTTTTTGGAAAAAACTGTGAATAGCATAAGACAGACGGGAACGAACCCTGAAAGCCGCTCCGTATTTATTGGTACGCGGTCGCAAATGCGCCACCGTGCGCAGAAATTCGTCAGACATTCCTTTTTTCTGTAACGGATAATCTTCCGGAGCCAGACCGTAAATTGTCAGTTCCCGCGCCACAACTTCATACTTCTGCTTACCGCCTGCAGATTCAACCAAAGCACCTTTGACCGCAACAGAAGAGCCTGTCGTCAATTTTTTTATGTCATTGTAATTGGAGAGGGTATTATTGGCAATGACCTGAATATTTTTCAGACAGGAACCGTCATTTATTTCAACAAAAGAAAAATCTTTAGAATCGCGTTTTGTTTTAACCCAGCCTTTGAGCAGAACTTCGTCCTGAGTAGTCTCAGAGGCAAGCAATTGTTTAATTTTTGTTCTTTTCAGCATTTTACCCTCTAATTAAAATTACAAAATCTTTTGCACTATATAACAATCATCTTTAATTGTCTAGTCTTGACAAACGTTTTCAGATAGATAATTATAAAAGCAGTATAATTTAGGAGAAACAAATATGACAAACAAGTTATCTTATGTTCTGCCGGTCTTACTGGCTTTGGTAGCCTGCGCTCCAAACATTGGCAGTAACGATTACAGCTATTCAGGTGTAAGGCAAACCAGCAGTGCTTTTCCATGTACGGTAATATCCGTTCGTGCCGTCAATGTCAGCAATGACAACAACTCGGCAGGAACATTGTTGGGCGGTGTGGCCGGCGGCGTGGCCGGTTCTACCATCGGACATGGACGCAGCGCCAACACTTTAGGTGCCATTGGCGGTGCAGCTGCAGGTATGCTGGTAGGCAACATGATTCAGGATAACATGATGAAACAGAGCGGTTATGAATACATTGTACGTACCGACAACGGACAAACATACAGCGTAACTCAGGGTACCGACACCCTGCTCGCCGCGGGACAAAGATGTATGCTGATTAACGGTGCAGAATCCAGAGTTATTCCGTATTATTGATAATTTTTGAAAAAAAGTGTTGCGAAACAAAAATAATCGGTTAAAATACCGATTGTTTTGGATAGATGGCCGAGTGGCCTAAGGCGCACGATTGGAAATCGTGTATACCTCTAAAGGGTATCGAGGGTTCGAATCCCTCTCTATCCGCCATTAAAATAAAAACCTGCCCTTGTGGCGGGTTTTTATTTTAATTGTGGGGTTTGGACGGATTTGAACCCTCGGGAAAGAGGGGGAGACCTCAAACGGCAGGCAGACGGAGTATGCCGGTGGCTTTATAAAGACAGCCATGCAGAGGCGGCAGCGCCAATCCCTCTCTATCCGCCATTTAAATTTAAAAGACTCGCATTTGTAGCGTCTTTTTTCATATCCGGCGGTATTGCGGGCTTTGCGAGCGGTTGACATTGCCGAAATGACTGTGGTAAGCTTGTTTCATGTTGGAAAATACAAAATTTCGGACAGTTACATACAATGCCGATTTTTGCAAAGTCACTTCAAAGAGAGTAAAAAATGCAGATATTGCCTTTAGACTTTTACACATTGGATTTTCTGCAAACCATTAATGATTGGCAAAAATGGACATCCAGTGTAAAATACAGAGCAAAACTAATAAATCGGCTGCTCTCATTAAAAGTTCCATCAGAATTGAGGAATCCTATAAAATGTTGCTATAGAGTAACAGATTTTAATAAAAAAGAAGGAAGAAATATTATAGACACAGGTGTGAATGAATATATAAATTTTGATAGAATAACAAGTTGGACTTTAGAATATGAAATTGCAAAAAATTTTTATAAGGCTCCTCTTAAGCCGATGGAAGGAATTAATTATATTGTAAAAATTTGTCCTACTGTTGATGATATCATTATAAATTTAGATACCGTATATTCTGATGAAAATTTTTGGAAAGCTTGCAATAAATTAAAATTTTATATCAAACGATATGATAAGGGGATTATCAGGTATAACAATACTCAAAAAGAAATAATTTTGAAACCTATGATAGTATCATTGGATAATATTTTTGCTTTTGGAGGATATTCCAGTACCAAAAATGAGCTTATGCAAATTTTTTATAACAAAACGCAAATTACTCCTTTGGAAGAACATTTGTTTGAAAATTTGCTCAATAAATCAGGTGCTCAGTTAGGAAAATTTTGGATAGATAAAGATGAAAATCCAGCCTCTATAAAGAGATATATTGATTTATTGAAGACACGTTCAAAAGACTTTAATTTATTAACATTATTGTATCCTACTGTATTTTATAAGTAGTTTTTGATATCGGCAAAGATTACTTAAATGGGCGTTGATGCTGATATGATACCTACAAAAATTAGACAAATAATTCTTGCAAATTTGTACATCTTTGTATATAGTAAAAGCCAAAATATATT
>JAUNIW010000097.1 GCA_030523245.1 Pseudomonadota bacterium | reverse complement strand
CTTGAAACCAACGGGGCGATAGAAGGCGCGGCCTGCGGTAAATGCGTAGAAGATAATGTGAAACCAAGGACTTGTGCGGATTATGCGGAAGCGGCTGGAAAGATATATATTATGAAAAATAACGACATACTCTGCTCAGAAAAAACGGGTATAGAAGCAGACTGGTTTAATGTCATCCCGAGAGAAATAGGAACAGACGGTCAGTGTTATGAGTGTGCGCTTATGACCTGTCATGAATACGATAGTGATTTTTACAACAAAGACAAAAAATGTGATGAGGGATATTATAAACAGGACGAAGGTGTTGCCGGTGCAGACGGTCAGTGTTACTCATGCCAGAAAGCAAGAACTTGCCGTGACTATAATTCTCGTTATGATACTATAGATAATATAAAATGTTCCAGTGGTTATTATGCTGCCAAAGTCGGTGTTATCGGCTCGGATGGTCAGTGCTACACCTGTGAAAAACAAAAAACATATATTGTATTTGATATTGAGTTTGAACGGGCTGAGACTCCGGGAGATTATAGAACAAGCAGTTGGGATGGAAGAGGTAGTTCAAGTTTGGCTTGTGATTACAGAGTTCCTAATGCTTGTCAAACTGGAACTACTCATCCGGATGATTGTTTGGATGACCATAAAGCCTATTTTTATTCAAGTCTTGATTGGGATACAAGTGCCGGTAATAATTTCAAAAACGGTAACTGGGTATTGCCTTTTGATTTGGAAATTGTAGTAACATACAGAGTTCCGGCATATCTTTGTAACAGAGTCGAACCAAATTGGAATATAAAAGGTGACAATATGGGCGTATTTCTGGACAGAACAGAAAGAATATTCTTTGAAAAGGGGCGTAAAGTTGAAAGTCCGGTTAAACGGAACAGACTGACGGCAATAGATTTTGATGATGCTGTCTGGTATCAAAACGGTCTTTTGAATATTGAATATAAAATAGACGGCAAGACCGTTGCGAGAGCGACTTCCAACAATGGTCATTTAGATACTACCTATTGTGATGACAGTGGCTGCAATGGTCCAAAGGAAATAAATTATTTTTCAAAAGAAATCGACGATGTTGTTTATAAAGTAGATATATCTTCTTAGTCGTTTTCGGACCAGAACAAAAAACTCCTTGTTGTGTAAAAACAGCGGGGAGTTTTTTTTAATAAGTTTCATTTTTTATCAGACGAATCTCAAAATTATCTGAAGAAACAAAAAATATTTTTTCTTTTTTCTCGGTGATTTTCAGATTGATTTCAGGTTGGACATAAATGTTTTAAGCCATAACAATTTTGAGTTTGTTTAGATAAGGATATAAAAATGAAAAATAAGTTTGTTTTGAGTTCAACCGTTTTTATCTTGATTGTCAGTGCTTATTTTGCTTTTGTGCTGAATTTGAAATTTTGGCAGTTTGCCTTTGATAAAATAGAAATTGACAGTTGGCCGGTAGCGTTGTTTGCACTTAGCCTGCCATTTTTTATTTTTGTTCCGCTTTATTGGTTTTTCAGCCTGATTAT
>JAUNIW010000045.1 GCA_030523245.1 Pseudomonadota bacterium | reverse complement strand
ATTATAGACGGATAACAGCCCCACCCCAGGTAAACCCGGCTCCCATGGCTGTTAAAACAACAACATCACCTTTTTTCAAACGACCGGCAAGATGATTTTCAGATAAAGCTAAAGGAATTGATGCCGCCGATGTGTTGCCATGATGATCCAGAGTGACAACAACCTTGTCCGACGGAATTTCCAAACGTTCACCAACACTGTCAACAATCCGGATATTTGCCTGATGCGGAATCAGCCATGACACTTCTTCTTTTTCAATACCGGCTTTTTTCATTGCTGTTTCTGCGGCTTCGGACAAACAAACAACGGCATGTTTGAAAACTTCTTTACCATTCATGGTTACAAAACCGGTTGATTGCGTAGAAGACGGTCCGCCGTTTGTCTTTAAGCTGTCGTACTGGGAACCGTCCGAATAAATACATGTACTCAACACACCCGTATCAGCTTTTGTACCTTCGCCTTCTTTGGCCCGCAAAACAACTGCACCGGCACCATCACCAAACAAAACACAGGTATTCCGGTCTGTCCAGTCCACAATTTTGGATAAACATTCCGCACCGGCAACAACAGCTGTTTTTATCTGTCCCAGACGAATCATATTATCAGCCAAAGTCAAGGCATAGACAAAACCTGAACACGCCGCCGAAATATCAAAAGCCGGAACACCGGCACGAAAACCCAAATTGGCGGCAATCTTTGTAGCTGTTGACGGGGTTGTATTGTCCGGTGTAATTGAAGCCAAAATCAATAAATCAATATCTGTCGGCTGTAAACCGGCATCTTTTATAGCATTAGCCACCGCATTACCGGCAATAACCGACGTCGTTTCATCTGTCACGATATGACGGCTGACAATACCCGTACGGGTTCTAATCCATTCATCATTCGTTTCCACCATTTTTGACAAATCGTCATTCGTCAAAACCTTTGCCGGCAGGTAATGACCAAAACCAATCATCTCACTTCTAATAAGCATCGTATAAAATATCCTGAGAAAGTTCATCCAAGTCGACATTTTCGACTTCATCACGGATTGTCTGCACAAAATTCTGGCGAACAAGTTTTGCTGCATTATCAATAGCATACGAATAGCCGACAGCATCTGTTCCGCCATGACTTTTCACAGATAAACCGTTTAAGCCGACAAACATGGCACCGTTATATTTACGCGGGTCCATCGTTTTTTTCAACTTCCACACAACCGGAAAAAAGAAAGGCAGTCCCAGTTTTGCCCACAGAGAACCTTTGATTGCACTTTTAATCAAACCGGAAACAAGTTTTGCCGTTCCTTCCATGGTTTTTAAGGCAATATTTCCCGTAAAACCGTCTGATACAATAACATCGGCATATCCTTCGCCAATCTGATGCGGTTCAATATATCCGATAAAGTTCAAATTAAGATGCGTATTTTTAATCATTTTTGCAGCCTGATGGATTTCTTCTTTACCTTTCATTTCTTCGGCACCGATATTCAACAAGGCGATTCGCGGTCGGGCGATATCCAGCGTATGGCGGGCCAGAATATTACCGATAATGGCAAATTCAGCCAGATTTACGGCACTGCATTCGGTATTAGCTCCCAAATCCAGCATCACACAACGTCCTGTCTTATGAGGAATAGCGGTACAGATAGCCGGCCGGTGTATACGCTGAATTGTTTTCAGAATCATTTTGGAAATAGCCATCAGCGCTCCGGTATTACCGGCAGAAATCACGGCACTGGCTTCGCCGCGGCGTACCGCGTCAATAGCCATATACATACTTGTGTTTTTGTTGCGAATAACTTGAGAAGGTTTGTCCTCGTTACGCACCCGCTCACTGGTATGAATAACTTTGCAAAAATTCTTCAGCTGCGGAAACTTTTTCATTTCTTCTTCAATCAGTACTTCATCACCAAACAACAAAAAATGAATATCCTGATTGTTTTTATGAGCAATCGAAATACCTTCTATTACGACATGAGGGGAATTGTCTCCCCCCATTGCGTCTACAGATATGACCAGATTATTTTCAGACAAAACCTGCTCCATATTTAGAATTTATAAAAATTATTTTGCTTCTTTATGAGCAATAACTTCCTTACCATCATATTGGCCGCATTTAGGGCAAACATTATGAGGTCTCTTCAACTCGCCGCAGTTCGGGCATTCCTGATAAGCGTTGGAGGTCAGCGCATCATGAGAACGACGCATGTCACGACGTGATTTAGATACTTTTTTCTTTGGTGTAGCCATTTCTTTATCTCTTTATTCAATTATTTAAAACATTTACACATTACATTCGGAGCTTTATTTAACACAATTTTTTAAAAAAAGCAAGTAAAATAAATACCCCGAACGATTAAGTCAGGTTGTATATAAATTTTTTTTATTTTGCAAGCACTTTTTACAATTTCGTAATTATTTTTTCAACTTAGCCAGTGCCGCAAACGGATTCTCTTTTTGCGGACAGTCATCCGTACAATATAACGAGCTGTCAAAAACTTCGCCCTCGGCCCGCGGATAATCATCCAGATTAAGCGCAATTTGCTCAATTGCAATATCAGCCAAATCAATACAGCTGTTTTCTATAATATCCGGCACATCATCCTCAATACCGTATTCCAAACCTTTAATATCCTCAAAAGTCGCCTTGGTATCAAAAGTCAGTTCAAACGGCACGTCATAAGACTTGATAAAATTATCCAGCGTGATAACGCTTTTAAGTTCTATTTTGGCGTTTACCCTGCCCCAAACCTTTAACGTGTTGGTCCGGTTATTAAGCTTTAAAAACACAGATGCTTTAAATTCATGAACTTTTTCTACTTGCAATACTTCTGCAATATCCTCGAGTTCTTCTTTATCCGCATCCAAAACATATTTATAATCAGACTGTTTTAAATCCTCAACTTTAATCGGATATGAAAATTTTTTTTGCATTCTAAAATCCTTGTGTTATATATAGGCTTACCGTAAAAATATAAGGATTGGAAAATATGTCAATACGCAAAATACTTTTTCTTTCAATGTTTCTGCTCACAACCGCCTGCTCCAACGACATTTTTTTAGTGCATAACGGAAATATTCCGGCCAAAGAAAAAATTGCCGAAATTCATCTGGGGCAGAATAAACAAGATGTAATGAACATTTTGGGAGCCCCGAGCCTGACAACCGGTTTAAGTGATGACCACTGGATTTATATGGCCTCTACCGTGAAAAAAGTAGCATTTTTCCGCCCTGAAGAACTGGAACGCAATGTACTGGCAGTCAGTTTTGATAATAACAAAATAAGCAAAATAGAAAAACTGACACTGGCTGACGGCAACAATCTCGGCATTGATACCGATATCACCAAAGCCACCGAACAAGAACAGGGCTTCTTCCGCAAATATTTCGGCGGCGTCGGTGCATATATGCCGTTTGGCGGCACCAACACCAATAAGGAGCTTTAGTCATGATTGAAAATTTACCGTCAAAATTGAATAATATTTTAGCCAACTACGGTATTATGGGTTCTATCGGCAAAATCACGGATGGTCCGCTGGTTACACAAGTTGAATACAAACTACCTGACGGTTTCCAATTCAGCCGCCTGCAAAAATTCGAACGGGACATCGGCCGCGAACTCGGCGTAACCG
The DNA here is from genome assembly GCA_030523245.1 of Pseudomonadota bacterium. Lineage (GTDB taxonomy): Bacteria > Pseudomonadota > Alphaproteobacteria > RF32 > CAG-239 > RUG410. The sequence continues at coordinate 6,453 of JAUNIW010000045.1, read as the reverse complement.
GCGTGCGTATCTCGGAAATTCCCAATTCAATTTATGTACAGATAGAAATTCCGCAAAAAGAACCACAGTCCGCAGCCTTTGATCCGCTGCTTTATTCGGCCGAATTTCTAAAAGCCGGCTATGCCCTGCCGATTTGTCTCGGCGTCAATATGCTCGGAACGCCGGTCATGAAAGATTTGGCAAAAATGCCGCATCTTTTGGTAGCCGGCACAACTGGTTCCGGTAAGTCCGTCGGCCTCAATTCTTTTATTATTTCTCTCATTCACAAAAAAACTCCGGATGAACTGAAATTTGTTTTGATTGACCCGAAACGCATTGAGTTTGCCGTTTATAACAATCAGCGGTATCTGCTGCGTCCGGTTATAACTGATATGAATATTGCCAGCAACAGCCTGCACCAGCTGGTCGAAGAAATGAACAACCGCTATACCCTGTTTGAACAGCAGACCGTTCGCAATATCAGCGAATATAATGCCAAAAACAGCAAAAAACTGCCTTATATCGTTTGTGTTATTGATGAATTTGCCGACTTGGTTATGTTTGATAAAACCGTTGAACAACAGGTACAGATTCTGGCACAAAAATCCCGCGCGGCAGGAATTCATCTCATAATAGCCACCCAACGGCCGTCTGTTGACATTATTACCGGCAGTCTCAAAGCCAATTTACCGACACGTTTGTCATATAAAGTGGCCAGTCCGTCCGATTCCATGACAATTCTGAACACCGCCGGCGCCGAAGATTTACTCGGCCGGGGGGATTCATTGTTTTTGGAAGAAAACGGAACTCTGACACGTATTTTAGGCGCATTTATTACAGATACCGACATAGAAAATGCCTTGACGCCATATCGCTGCCAGATGCCGAAAACCACGGCCTATGAACTGGAAAACAAACAGATTGCCGCTCAAAAAGAAGAAAAGCGCAAAACCCAACAGCCGGAAAAGACTTCTCTGGGACTGCTATCACGCTTCTTTGCCGCATTGCTTTCTTTCTTAATCAAACTCCTGAAAAGTCTGACTATCCGGGATTTGAAAAAGATTTTTGCTTTTCTGCTGATGATATACAATTCTTCGGCATCAAATAATAAAAAGCGAAAATAAAAATATCAGCCGTGACCGGTTTCATTCACAAAACGATCCAGTGAAATACGGGATTCATCCAGAGCACGCTGCCATTTTTCTTCATCCGGTGTCCGGAAAATAATGTCCTTATCGGCATTGACGACCAGCCAGTTATTGTCATATATCTCGGCTTCCAGCTGCCGCGGCTGCCAAAAAGAATACCCCAACGCCACCAGTTTTTCTTTCGGCCCCTGTCCAAAGGCAATATCGGAGATTATTTCCGAAGTTGAAGAAACGGCCAATCCGTCGGCAACCATAACCGTACCGTCACGCATATAGTCCGTTGTGTGCAAAACCATACCGCGCACCTGTTCCAAAGGTCCGCCCGTATAAAGATTGACTTCATTCAGCGCCTCATAATTTTTAACAGGCAGTTGAAAAGTCAAATCAGAAAACGTAAATTTATCCATGCGCTTATTGACAATAAGTCCCATAGCGCCGTTGCTGCTGTGCGAACAAATATAAACAACCGAACGCTTAAAACAATCACTGCCGTCCAATGTCGGCATAGAAACCAAAAATTTGCCGGTCAGCGCAAATCTGCTGTCAAAACCACCTGTAATTTTTTCCGTCATCTCTAGTTTGCCGTTATAATTATTTATTTACCTTTTTATTCTATCATAGATTTAACAAAATTTGAAGTTTAAACTAAGCCGATTATCATGAAAAATCTATTAACGTATATAATTTTTTTAATTTTCATTTTCAAGGGCATTGCCGCTGCTCAAGAAATTTCTCAGCTTCCCGATGATTTTAAGGGATTAAATTTCCGCGCCCGACAGGCAGAGCTTTCTCTGGACAGCGAAGCACCGGCCGATACTTTTAACACTCTGACCGCCATGTATGAAGTAGGCAACTATTTCAACAACAAATACCCGAACAATGAAATATTTGAAGAAGATTTTTATGAAGAACTGCGCCCTTTTTTCCCGAATACCGATGACAAGACGCTGGAACGCTATACCAATTATTTACAAAACGGTATTCGGATATACCGTATTGGAAAAAGTATTTACAACAAATATGTTTCAAACCTGCTGATGCCGAAATCATACCGGCGGGTACATACGGATGAGGACTTTGACCGGCCGAATGAAACACCGTATATTGACGCCGGAAACGAAAAATTTATTAAAATCTATAACCCAAAAAAATTTCTAAGTTACAGCAATAATCCCGAAGAACGTCGGGCCATTGATGACTACAAAAACGCCACCAAAAAAGACAGTGACCCTATTGCCAAATTTGAATATATCATCAAAAATTACAGCTGGAAACAGCTTTTTTCCTACGGCTCGGCAAATCCTCTGGTTTCAAATGCCGGTAAAGGCGAAACCGTTATCGGCAGCCATGTTGACGTACAACTGCTTTCTCCGTCATCATACATTGATGAGCAAAAAGAACTGATTGTCGGTCTGCGTATATTTCCGCGCGACAATTATTTTGTGCTTGCCAATGACCTGTCACCCATGCAGAAAAAACCGTCCGTTACTCTGGAAAATTCCGCCAACGTTGAAAGTTACAAAATCATTTATCCGGCACCGCTGAATACAGCCTCTCTGCCATATGTTCACAAATATTTCGGAGATTTTATCATTCCGATTTATATTACGGTACAAGATACGCAAAAACCGCTTTTCATAGAAGCGCAAACGCAACTGACCGTCTGCAACGGCTTCATGAAATGCCATACACAGGACTTTGACCTGAGTTTGGAGATAAAACCGCACGGCAGTTTGCTATTAAGCAACGGCCTAGAAAATTTCTTTTATAACAATGAAAAAATTCTTCCCAGAGAAAAAGCCCAAAATTTTGAACTCAAAAAATTTGTTGTCGATGAAGATAATGACGGACCGGCACTGCGTCTGGAGTTTTGGACAGACACCGATATCGAAAATTTTAAGGTTTTTGTTGAAGATGTAACCGGTTATACCAAATTTAATACGCCGGCAATCAGTATTCAGGACAACAAAATATATGTGCGTATCAGACCTATGAGCGGTGAAAGCATTTTGTCTTTTAAGGATGCCGATTTTATTATTACCGCTGTTTTGAATAATACCGACGCTTACCGAAGCATACAAAAAGCCCGACAGGCTTCTTTGTTTGATTATCAGTCAACCGCACTGAATCTCGGTTTAATCGCCTTAGCTGTTCTCGGCGGTTTCATTCTTAACTTTATGCCTTGTGTTTTTCCGGTTTTATCTCTTAAAATAATAAGCTTAAGCCGTGCAACCGCCGGTAAACGCAGACACTTACAAAAATCCCTGCTTTTAACGGCAACCGGAATTTTTTGCGGTTTTACGGTTTTGATTTTCTTTTTACTGACGGCAAAATATTTCGGTTATTCTCTCGGCTGGGGTATGCAATACCAGAATATGAACTTTCTGGTCATTATGACATTTATTTTGGCTGTTCTGACAGCCATATTTCCACAACTGCAAACATCTGACCTGCAAAAGCTGAGCAACCGTTCCGACCACAAATTCAATTTTATTCTGGGAAACCTGATTGTTTTGCTTTCGACACCGTGTACCGGTCCGTATCTGGCCACGGCAATCGGCTTTGCCCTGAGCGGTTCTTATCTGGATATCATAACTATTTTATATGCCGTTGCGCTCGGACTGTCCTCTCCGTATCTTTTGGCTTTGTGTTTCAAAAATCCAGAAGATTTGCTGCCCAAACCGGGAGCATGGCTCAATAAATTGTCAATGCTGATGAAAGCTATGCTTTATTTGACAATTCTTTGGTTTTTATCTTTGATTCTGAGCCAGACAGACTTACTTTGCGTCTTCCTGTTCCTGCTGCTTTTGCTTTTGTTTATCCTGCTGTTTTTGCTCTACCGCAAATTTAACGACTATTTAAATCTGGCCTTTCAAGAATCGGTTTCTCTGGAAACACTTTTCCGGCTGCGTAAAATCAGCACATTTATTATGCTCACCGTTTTCATATTGTTTCTAAGCCTGTCTTCCTTACTGGTCAACAACAGCTATAAACGCCATTTGGAAGAAAACCTGCAAAACCGGCAAACCTTCATTGATAAAAAAATCATTTATGAAAAACTGAGTCAGGGACACCCCGTTTTGTTGGAAGTCAGTGCCGACTGGTGTCTGACCTGCCGTTACAACAATATAACAACTCTGAATAATATAAATCTGAAACAATGGGAAAAATCATATTCTTTGGAGTTTATACAGGTTGACTGGACCAATTATAATAAAGAGATTTTGAAATTTATGGAAAAATACGGCCGTAAAGGACTTCCTTTTTACATTCTTTACACCCCGCTTATGCGGGATGGCATTGTTCTGCCGGAAATCTTTTCTTCAAAAGATTTTGAAGCACTGCTTTTGAATACCGGCAGACGTTAATATCACAAAAAAAAGCGGGGATAAAACCACCCCGCCTTTTTATATATCACCGGTTAAATTTCCTGGAATTTGAAATAAATATCTCCTATTGTCTGACCTCCGAATACTTTTCTGCCGTTAATATAATACTCTGTCTTCATAAGAGTTCCGTATTTTTCATACAGATTCTGATTTCTGACCGTATCACTGAAATCAATGGCATTGACATAAACGTACTGTCCCAGTTTCGTTCCTTTCGGAATAACGATATCCACTGTTCTGTACGGAACATATCCAATCACATAATTTTCTTTGTCTACGCCCCACATATCATCAGTCAGCGGAACATTCTGACATCTCTGTTCGTTTATATACGGAATCTTATAAGTCCTTCTAATCATAATATCAAACGGTAATGTCCATGTTTTATAATCAAAATCAGCAGCATTTTTTTCCAAAATCATCATAGCTTCCCATTGTGATTTATGGTAACTGTTGCAGTTATTATAATTTGGAGCATTTTGTTCCGAACAATAACCTATTTGCGAAATATCATAACAATCCATAGAATTACTTACACAGCCGAGTTGACAATCTAAATAATCTCCGGCTCCATCACATTGCGGTGTATAAAACTCTATGGTAATGTGTGTTCTTTCTTTCAGACACTCATAGCATTGACCGTCTGAACCATACCAGCCGTCTGCCTTGGATTTATAATAACCAAAGTTACATTCAAGATTATTATATGTATTATAATCAGTATCAACTTCATGACATGTCATCATATGGCATAAATAACATTCACCGGATGAAACATCTACAGGTGTAACGGTAAAGAAATCATACTCGGTTTTTTCATTTTCTTTGCCGGCATCCTCTTTCATCTGATTATAAACATCGGCACAATCCGCATTGTCATTGTTCGTAACATAAATCTTATCCGGATTAGCCGCTGCATAATCCTGACAAGTCTGTTTGGTTTTGGCAACACAGGTACCGCATTTCTCACCAAAGTCATCCGTACGACTTGCCGTAAACGTATTCTTGCTCGTATCACATGCTGATTCGCTGACTAAACCGTAATCCGCACAAGATTTTTTCTTAACACAAGTACCGCATTTGTTGCCAAAGTCATCCGTTCTGTTTGCCGTAAACGTATTCTTACTCTTATCACACGATGTTTCACTGACTAAACCATAATCTGAACAACTTTGTTTCATAACGCACTTACTGCCGTCCAGCTTATAACCGGATTTGATACTTTCCGTGCATCTGAACTTCTTGCTGTCATCCGCACAGGCTTCGCAGACATAACAGTTCGTATCATACTTTGAGGTATCTGTCACGTCATACCCGCCGCAGTTCGGAAGCTTACATCCCGTACCGTCCGGTATATAACCGTCATCACATACACACGTGCCGTTTTCGTTATGTTTGTTTTCAGGACAACAGATTGAACCGTCCGCATGTTCCGAATAATCACAACAATCTCCTCTGTCGTTTTCTTCTCGCCCGCTCGGACATTCGCAGCTCTTTAAGCTCGTACTCCATACTCTCGGCTCCGGACACGTATGCTCGCATTTGCCGTTCGCACAGCACTGTCTTTCATCCGCATCATACGTTAAACCGTCCGTACAGCATACGCTGTATAAACTGTTCCATGTCGCATTGCTCACTGCCGTACACTTGTACATTTTCTTGTTCGTCTTACTCACCGTACATTCCGAACAACTGTAACATCCGCTTTTGTATTTTTCTGCCTTGTAATCGTTTTCACTTATATCATAACCCTCGCATGTTTCGTCCGAACCGTTATCAGATGCAATATCTACCCCGCCTGCTTCGCAGCCCTCACTGCCAGCCGGCAGAAAACACGGTGCGCCTTGTACCGGCACGGTGTATAAAATCAACCCCGCCAGCATAATCGTCACCGCTATACTTTGTTTGAGTTTACTCATTGTAAAGCCTCCTTTTTT
>JAUNIW010000044.1 GCA_030523245.1 Pseudomonadota bacterium | reverse complement strand
ATTTTTACGATTACTTTTTGTAAGCGTTGGAAGGTCAAAAAATACAATCAGACGCATAAATCTTTCTCCTCCAATAGCCATTTATCCACAACCTCACTCAAAAAGCGGTAATTTTTTTAATATGGGGATTCGCAACTCTGTAACATTTTTATTTCTAAAGCACTTTGCCACCGACGCTGCTTCAATTTCACAACTATATAACAGACCGATTTCTTCATTATTTATCAAACAATTATTCGTCAAAACACTTACTAATTTATTTTTTAGTTCCGGCGACAATTCCTTAACATCATCCCAATCCATTAAGGAAATTTTATAATCCACAAAAGGTCGAAACGGCTCCATTAAATCATCAACCAAATTAAATTGATTTAATTTGTTCGCATGATGAATCCCAAAACAAGGCAGTAACCCTGCTCCAACTACCGCCCGAGCCATGGCGCCACGCACAATGGCATACCCATAGTTTAGAGCAGAATTTATAATATGATTTTCATCACTCCGATTAAAATCACCAAACAAATATTTCCAATATAAACCGGCTGCATATGCCTCTGAATTTTTAACATCCCCTGATTGCACCAATTTTGCAATTTCAAATAATTTCTTACTTCCTTCTTTATTGAGAATTTCTAAAACTGCCGCTTGATTATTGATTTTTGCTTTCACAATTTCCTGCCATAAACGCTTTTTCAACGGTTCCGAACATTCTGTCTGTATCCAAGCCATTTCAGCACAACGACTATGATTATGATATGGAAAAAATGCACCGGACGGCAAGTGGCTGGCATCACATGAAAATAATACAATATTATATTCCGCCAACTCCGATAACAACAAATTATTCAACAACACTTGTTTGTTTTCTAAGATTATAACCGAAACATCTTCCAACGGAAGTTTTATGGCATCTGCTTCAAAAGATTCATAAACAAGCTGGCGGTTTTTGACCGATAACTTACAAGGTTTTGTTATTTGCAATATCCGCCATCCCATGTTCCTAACTCCTTTGATTCTTTCGTTGTTTTCTATCCTCTGCCCGTTGTTTATTTGATTTCATTTTTTGAGAAAAACGTTCAGTTTCTTTTTTGACACGAGTAACCGCTCCCAATCTATCTACAGAAAATTTTTGAAAATCTTTAACATTGGCCAAGCTAATTTTTTTCTCTTTATCTAATTTTATGTATGTTTTGTTAGTTTTATAAGAATCTACATTCTGACTTTCACCACTTTTTTCTTTCGTTTTCATTTCGGCATCTATATACATTTCATTATTTCCAACGATAGGAACCAATTTGAGCTGTTTCTTACCGGCCTCATATTCACTGATACAATAATCTTCAGATTCTATTCGCATATAGTCTCCGATTTTAAAAGTGCTTGTATTAATTTCATAATGATAATCTCCATTTATACTTTCTAAGTAAAACTGACCACTTTGAGCATTAAATTGAGATACATACCCATCAAAACATTCATCCTCCTTTGTTATAATCTTAACCATAGAGCCTTTATACAAACTAAAAACAAAATCTTGTTCTAATGCTTCAATTTTAGTTTTATCTTGCATTGTCTCATATTTAAAATCTCTTCTATGTAAATCTATGGCATAAATCGGCATACAATAATAACCCTTATCGTTGCGGTAAATATCATACCTAAACATAGAATCTAAAGTAACATCAATAACATTTTTTGCATTTTGCCTTTTAATAAGAGTATATCCTTTTTTCTTTTTATCCGGTTGTTTATGAGCCTGTCCGGTTGTTGAGGCTCTTATTTGTTTAGAAACTGTGATTTCATTAAGAGAACTCAACAAATCTTCTCTGAACGTTTCCCATGGAGCTAATTGTGTTTTTTTAGGTCGTATGCCTTTTATTTCTAAATCTTTCAATATACTGCATATATAATAAATATTGCTAAATGACGCACAGGCAATCACTGCTGCATCCAAAGCATGATGTAAATTACTTTCATCTCTGTTTTTTTCAAGTCCCCACAAGTGCCGCAACTTTGCCGTAATTCCGCCGCCTAAAACTCTAATCCGGTTGATATCCTTTATGTTTCTATTTTCGGATTGCTCAAAACTAAAATATTTTCTTAAATATTCGGCAATATGGCGTGTCGCATATCGCGTGTTATTCAAATCTCTGGAAATAAACCCTTTCATATCTTCTTCATCAAACTTTTCTCTGAGCAAGTTATGTTTTTTGGCTCCGCTCATTTTGTTTCCGCTTAAAACCCGAGTCTTAAATATTTGCCATTCTTCATCAGTTTTCGTATCTTTAAACCATTCATGTGGCAAATGATTCGTTTTTTCGCGATTTGCCGAATTTGAACAAATAACTTTATTTGCAAGACTGTCATTAAAAGAACGGCTAATTGGGATAATATGGTCAATATCACACTCAAATATACTTATCCAATCTTCAGGTGTATTTTCTTTTTTACCCAACCAGATCTGCTTATTTGTATAAATACATTTAAAATCTTGCTCTTCTGCCAATCGAAAACGTAATAAGTTATCACCCTCATCAGGATTTATGTTGTGTTCCTGACATCTTTCACGGGCGGCATCACGTTGTTCTTTATAACGCTTTTGCCCATTTTTTATTCTTATAATTTTATCTTTAGAATTAGCAACCTCTGTCGCCAATTCAATATGAATTTCATCAATCGGTCCATATTTTTTATTAATTGCGTTAACTGTTTTCCTGAATTCGGCAATCATTCTGGCAACTGAGGCATTTTTCTCAAAAGCGCCGTGATATTCTTTAATTTTTGTTGTTTTGATGTTTTCTTCCGAATTATAACCTAATTCTTCTTTGGCATCATTGAACAGCATACCTTCTTTCATTTTTTCGTTTAAAGCACATAAGGCTTTGCGAGAAAACGAAGAAACTTCTTTCATGTTAAGTTCTAAAATTTTATTGATAAACGTTTCGTCACAAATGCCATGTTGCTGTAAATATAATTGACGGCTTTCATCTGTTTTGCAGTAAGCAAGAGCTTCTGCAATATCGTTCAAAGTATCTTTGCTTAAAGATTTAAAATTATCTCCCAACTCTTTTTTAAGCAGCCAATATCCGGAAAATTCAACAAAAGTCTCTTTTTCAAATTGCGCCAAATATTTATCAATTCCTATTTCACTTTGGCTTAAACAATAATCTTTTTTAAGTTTTAAAAAACGTTTATTTTCAGGAATATCAAGTTGTTTACGAACATCCGAATAATAATAACTAACACTTTTTGCCTGATCATATTTGTTAAAATATTGCTCTGCTTTCTGTTTTAAGTCTTTCCAGCAACTATCTAAAATTTCTCCGGTTTGCGTATCATACAGGCTTAAATTATCCGAATTAAATTCATTAATTTTATTTCTTTCTATTTTAATTGTTTTTTGGTATTCCGGATTATATTCATGGTAAGAACATAAATTAAATTTCTGACCATTATTCAAATTTAAAAATTGACGCAAATCGCTAAAACTGATTTTACAATTTTTTGTATTAAGAATTAAATCTAAAATCTTTTCTCTGTCAAATTCATATTCATTTTTGTCTTTATCTAATATTTTGAGATTATTAATACGGTTATAAAAAGTAAACAATTCAGCTTCATACCCTTGCTTTGGAAAACGCAATTCTCCGCAGATAAGCTCACATTCGCCAATCATTCTTCTGACAGTATCATCGTCTAACGGATGCGTATACATTAAGACTTCGTCAATATAATGTTTTTCAAATTCCGAAGTAAGAAGACTATTTCCCTGTCGGCGTTGAAAATCAAATATTGACCTTACTTCATCACATAAATCCGTACGATACAATGAAACACTGTAATCATCTTTCTTATTACGTTTTCTACCTTCTTTATGGAAAATATACTCTCCAATCGTTTTATATCCGCTTGCTGCATAAGAACATCGCATGGCAGAAATTCCACCTTTAATTTTTTTATCTTCTTTAGCTTGTTCATCATCTTCCGCATTTTTTATCGTTTTAGGATCCTCAAGGCCTGCCATCTCCGCTTTTGTCGGAAAATAGAACCCCCGATGATTGGCTATATGATACAATACCCTGAATATTTCAGCATAAGATATTTTTTCATTGACGGCTTTTGCTCTGAGTTTCCAAAGTTCCCAATCCTGAAATGAGATACCTTTCGGGACTTCTAATTCTTTAACAGTAAAACTATCTGAGATAATATTATATTGTTTTGCCAACTTTATAAAATATTTTAACCGTTCTGCTTTTCTTTCGATTGTCGCTCGGTTTCGGCGAGCTTCTCCTCTTATTGCAGCTTTGCTTTTTCCTTGCCTGTCGACAGGCTCGTCAAAAGTTCGTACTCCAAGTTGTACAATTTTTCCGCCATTGGTTTTGTATTTACTATTTTTATTATCGGCTTTTTCTTGAATTTCTTCATCTAAATCAATAACTGCCCAACCTAATGAAGCTATGCCTAAATCTATACCGAGTACTCTTTTTTGCATGCGGTTATCTCCAAAATTATTTTCTTGACATTTAGTTTAACAAATAATACACTAAATACAAGAAATTTTTGATATTATATCTGATTTGGAAAGGAAGCAATTATAACAATCGAAAATTTCGAGTGGGGTTGAACTGACGATAGCTGGAAACAGTGTTTAGTCATCCCCTTTTTTTATTTCAAAAACAAAATACAAATATTAAATAAAAAGATATTAAAATCAAATTGCTATAAGAAGATTACAATAAAGTTCAACAACCAGCCAATAAACTTCCACCAGCTGACGCAAGTGGTATTAACCGTTTTGAACTTCGTTCACCTGCACCAAAACTTCGTAAGCCTTACGGCTGGGCTGGAATGTCTACCTCTACCTGCTTACGCAGGTAGTGTTACGTTCGAATCACAAAAAAGCTCCTATAAAACAGGAGCTTTTTTTACGATTGGTGCTCTGAAGAGGACTTGAACCTCCACTGGCTGGGCCAACATGCACCTGAAGCATGCGCGTCTACCAATTCCGCCACCAGAGCGCTTTAACGAGAAAATGTATAAACGCTTTTTTTGCTGCTGTCAACAAATTTTTTATTGCAACCATACTTTTATATCATAAATCCCGTAAGCATCCAGCAATAATGCCGTACCAAGAACGACACGATACAATACAAACGGGAAAAACGTCCACTTTCTCAACCATTGCATCAACACAAAGATTGCCAAAAGTGAAAAACCGAATGAGTACAAAATCCCGTCAAAAGCCACGGCAATTTTCATCATATCCCCGCTCTGCCAGATTTCATAACCTTCTGCCAGACCGGCCGCCAGAATTGTCGGAATAGAAAGCAGCATAGAAAACTTCGCAGCCTCACGCCGTTCCAATCCCAAAAAACGCCCCATTGTAATGGTAATGCCCGAGCGGCTTGTTCCCGGAAGTAATGCCAGACATTGCGCCAATCCAATCAATACAGCGTCTTTAATTTCCAGATTTCTGATTTTCAGAGCCGTCAGGGACATCCGGTCAATAACCCACAACAAAATACCATAAAATAAGATATTCCACCCGATAAGTTTTGTATTACGCAGACAATCCGTACCGATAAACTTCAACGCTATACCGCATAACAACGCCGGAATTGTAGCGACTAAAATCAGATAAAACACCTTATTGCCGTAAATCTTAAAATTCGGCAGCCAATGACCTTTAAGCAAGCTGGAAATCATCAGCCAGATATCTTGCCAAAAATAAATTATCACGGCTATAATAGAGCCGATATGCAAAGCGACATCAATTTCCAATCCCTGATCCGGAAAAGATGTAAATTTAGAAAACAAAATCAAATGCCCTGATGAACTTACCGGCAAAAACTCAGTAATTCCCTGCAGCAGAGCTAACATTACTAAATGAAAAGTTGTCATTTCAGTCCTCTAATTTTTTACAATTTTTATCATAAAAATTCAATAAATTCCGTGCATCAAAACGCACACCATTCAAAGAAGCGCCCCAGTGCAGATGTGAACCGGTAGCCCTTCCGGTTTTTCCGGCCAAGCCGATAACCTGCCCTTTCTGCACTTTATCACCTTTTTTCACGAGCAATTTTTGCAAATGGGCATAAACCGTACTCAGATTTTGCCCATGTTCCAAAATAATGACGTTGCCGCTGTAAAAATACGGCCCGCTGCTCAAAGTAACCGTACCGTCCGCCGGTGCTTTGATTTCCGTACCTTCCGGCACGGCAATATCCCAACCCTGATGCGGATTTTTTTTCTGGCCGTTCATAATACGCTGACCACCAAAATTTCCGCTTGTACGTCCCTCTGCAGGTTTGAGCATATCAGCTTTCCAGCCGCCATCCGTGCTGAAAACCGTTAGTCCGGCACCAACTTCCTTCTGTTCTTTTTTTATGGCTGACCAATCGGTTTTTGCCGGCGCCACTTTTGAACTCGGCAGCCCGTTAATTTCCTGAACATCCCATTTAGTTTCGGCAATTTGCAGATTTCTTGTACGAACAGAACCGTCTTTATAATAAATTGTACGCGACTGCACTCTGGCGGCATCTCGCCCGAAAGCAATAATCAAATCACCGGTTGCATCGGCCTTATAGATTTTCTCGCCAAGCTGAACTTTTTCCAGATTTTTATCACTCAGACGAACAAGACCGCCCTGCTGAGGCATTCCGCACATAGTCAGTGCCGAAGCCGGCGCGGCGGCAAGCAGACTACAAATCATCAAATAAATCACCCTGCACTGCATTGTGTCTCTCCATCATTTTTACCTTAACGATTCCGTCTACAAAGCGAATATGCAGCTCATCACAGCGTTTAGCCTGAGCCGTTGAATACAGCGTTTTGAACTGTCCGTCTGAAACCCAGGCAAAACCACGCTTTAAAACCGATTCGACCGAAACGGAATCAAGACGTAAAGATAAGTTTTTCAAACTTTCTTTTTTAACCTCAATCAGATTCTTAATATAAAAAGGTTTTAAATTCGTCAACTTTAATAAATTATCTTTATCTTTAAGTAAATTTGCAAATGCCAGTTTTAATCGCTCGCTACGGTCATCGATTTTTTGCTGGTTTTCCAAGACCAGCTGTTCAAGCGGCGGAATACCGCGCCCCAGAGCATCTATATATTGCCTGAATTCTCCCAGATAGCGGTTTATGGCATTCTGCATACGCAAATCTGTTGTCAACAAAGTATTATACATATCTTTTTTTACCGGAACAGCCAGTTCCGCTGCACCGGTCGGTGTCGGAGCACGCACATCAGCTGCATAATCAATCAACATGGTATCTGTTTCATGACCTACCGCAGAAATCAGCGGAATATCCGAATCATAAACCGCCCGCACCACAGCTTCTTCATTAAACGGCCATAAATCTTCCAGACTTCCGCCGCCCCGTGCCACAATCAAAACATCCGGCCTGTTTCCGGATTCCTCCGGTAAAGCATTAAATCCCCTGATAGCTGCCGCAATTTTATCGGCAGCACCTTCACCCTGCACCGGTGTCGGCCATACAATAATGCGCGAAGGAAAACGATCTCGTACCCGATGAATAATATCTCTGATAACCGCACCGGTCGGACTGGTAACCACACCAATTATCCGCGGCAGATACGGTAACGGCTTTTTATGTTCTTGAGCAAATAAGCCTTCTGCCAAAAATTTCTGCCGACGCTCCTCTAAAAGTTTGAGCAGAGCACCTTCTCCGGCAATTTCAAGCTTTTCAATGACCAGCTGATAAGACGACCGGCCGTTAAAAGTTGTAATACGACCGCTGGCAACAACTTCTATACCGTCCTCTATTTTAAGTGGCAGCATGTTTGCCACCCCTCGCCAGCAAACAGCCGCCAACAACGAATTTTCATCTTTCAGCGACAAATACCAATGACCGGAATCCGCCCGTTTGGCACCAAAGATTTCGCCTTTTACCCGCACCAGTGCAAACGAATTTTCCACCAGCTTTTTAATAGCGGTAGAAATTTCACTGACTGTATATTCTTTTATTTCCGGCATCATATCAATCATAACCGGCATCATAACGGATAATATTTAACAATCAATTTATATCAGCATATTCTGCACGATTTTTTAAAGACAAAAACTGTCCGGCTGACTAACACCCTCCGGATAAAACATTACTCCTTTCAAAAATCAACAAAAAAGGCGGGGATAAAACCACCCCGCCTTTTTTATTTCTAGTTTGCTATAGGCCCACAGACAAACCCTCCCAAACCCAAGTCTCCAGAGCCAAGCTCAGATCTGGGCATACAACTTTCAGAACAGAATATCTTCTGTTTAGGATCATCGCCGGTGCTGGTACAATAGTTCCGAGGAGAAAACGGATCAGGAGTACATTTACTGCAATCACTATATTCCGTTGGCTCCTCGTAACAACAGTATGCTTTTACTCCGACACTTTCCGGTATTTTTTTACAGTTTTCCGGAGCCTCACACTTAAAAGCACTATCACATTTCACCAATTCTTCAGAACTGATAACGACCGGTTGTGAAATTTCAGGATAGTTTTTTTCAAGAAAAGTCAGACACATGGAATGTTCTATCGGCATACAATAAATACATTTAAGACCACGTATTTCTCTTACTTGTTGTAAAGAATTAGAACAATACCCATCAAAATCAATTCCGAATTCCGGCGTTACATATCCATAATCTTCACAAGTCGTTTGTCTGCAAACATCTGCATAGATTCCCCATCCCTGAGTATAAATTCTGCTTTGTTTATAGTAAGTATCCAGTTGCGGACATTGTTCATATACATGACATTTTGTATCTTCAGGTCTGAAGCTGGAATAAATCGGATATTCTGTTCCGCAAGGATTATTTTCATCGAAAATTTCGAATTCATAAGTTATATTTCCCACTTTCAGCGTATTAGCCCCTTCCGGTAATTCTTTCCCTCCGACATAATATTTTACCTTTACACGTTCCGGAGCTTCCTGCAACAATACACTATAGTCAATTGCCGGAACTGTTATGGTATTGGTTTTTCCCGTATCGGTACCGGCCGGCATGGTTATAGATACCGTTCTCGGCGCATAAGTTCCTTTTCTGTCCCAAGAGCACTTATCCCAAGAGTAGTAAGCGTAATCCACCATTTCGGTGTTAGGTGTGCAAAACTGCCCCTCAGCCGGTGCCGGCGAATGACATGGTACGTCATAAGTCATGACGATTTTCATATCAACCGGCAGTATAAAATCTGCATCATAATCATGAGTACTATCGCTGGAATAAACATCACCTTCCCACATTGTTTTATGATATTCGGAACAATCAGGGAAACCCTCCTCCATAATAGAAGGGTCTGTCCGGCCACAACTATTATAGTCATTATTATAATACTGGTTTTGCGGCATTACGATAAAATTACTGCCTTTTAAACCACACATATAATATTTTCCGGCTCCCTCCGCATAATAAGTTATTAACTCAAAATGGAATGACTTTTCTTCTCCATTTTCCACACAGGTACCGCATTTGTTGCCAAAGTCATCTGTTTTGTTTGCCGTAAACGTATTCTTACTCTTATCACACGATGTTTCACTGGCTAAACCATAATCAGCACAACTTTGTTTCTTGATGCATTTACCGCTATCCAGCTTGTAACCGTCTTTGATACTTTGCGTGCATTTAAACTTCTTGCCGTCATCCGCACAGGCTTCGCAAGTATAACAGTTCGTGTCATACTTTGATGTATCTGTCACGTCATACCCGCCGCAGTTCGGAAGCTTACATCCCGTACCGTCCGGTATATAGCCGTCATCACATACACACGTGCCGTTCTGATTGTGTTTGTTGGTCGGACAACAGATTGAACCGTCCGCATGTTCGCCCACATTACAGCACTCGCCGGCGTCATTTTCATCCCGATTACTCGGACATTCGCAGCTTTGTAAGCTGGGGCTCCATATTTTCGGTTCCTCACAATCATCATGCACACAGCCGCCGCTCGGACAACATTTTCTTTCTGCTACGTCGTATTTTTCTCCGTTTGTACAGCATACGCCATGCGAATTATCCCATGTCGCATTGCTCACAGCCTCGCATTTGTACATTTTCTTTCCGGCCTTGTTTGTGCAAGCCGAACAGCTGTAACACCCGCTGCTGTATTGTTTTGAGTTACGCGTATTTTCGCTGATATTATAGCCTTCGCATGTTTCGTCCGAACCATTATCAGATGCAATATCTACCCCGCCTGCTTCGCAGCCTCCCGTACCACTCGGAAGAAAACACGGTGCGCCTTGTACCGGCACGGTATACAAAACCAACCCCGCCAGTATTGCCGTCACCGCCATACTTTGTTTGAGTTTACTCATTGTAAAGCCTCCTTTTTTGTTG
>JAUNIW010000043.1 GCA_030523245.1 Pseudomonadota bacterium | reverse complement strand
AGACGTTTTCTGAATTAGTTATTGCATTTTTTGCAAAAATCGGATATTCTTTATTTAGGATAATTTTACTGCTTAATTTAAACGTTCGTTTTTTCCCGCCATCAAGATAGCAAAATAAGTATTTGTTTTAATAAAGAAAAAACAGATTAGGAATATAAAAGAAGCCACTTATTGCGGCAAAATAACATATTGAATTTATGAATGAAAAAACAGCCCAACCGGCATAAGCCCGTAGAACCTCGGATAGCATGTGTAAATACGCCGTACTTTTTAAGCGACGTGTACAAAACGGTACACGAGCGAAAAAAGCACAAGTAGTTACCAGCTAGCAACCGGCACAAGCTCGCAGAACCTCGGATAGCGTGTGTAAATACGCCGTACTTTTTAAGCGACGTGTACAAAACGGTACACGAGCGAAAAAAGCACAAGTAGTTACCAGCTAGACGAGGTTCCTATAAATTAAACCTCGTCAGCCGATACCAACATCGACGTACTCGTCAAAAGTATAATAAGGGTCGGAGCAGATACGGCCAGCCAGACAGGAATATACCCGTTTACCCCAAAAGCATAGACGACTTGCGACGAAAAATAAACAACAAAACCAACAACGATGCTTAAAACGACACGCATGAGAATACCGGAACCACGCTGGGTGTTTTGCAGCATAAAAATGGCGGCAATCATCAGCATACCTACCAGCAAAAACGGTGAAACAAGCAAACTTAAATAGCGCATCCAGTGCCGCCGTGCAGAAAACCCCGCCCGTTCATAAAAAGAAATAGTCTCGGGAAGCTGCCAAAATGAAATGGCGTCAGGTTCAATAAAGTTTTCTTTAATACGCTCAACATTGATACTTGTTTTGTAGGCATAATCCATCAAAAATTCAACCGGTTTTCCGCCTTCCAGAACTTTAACATCTTTCAGACGAAAAATATCCCCGTCCAAAGTAGCAAAATAAGCTTCGTAGCCTTTAAGAATTTTGGCATTGTCCCCTAATTCGGTTATGCTTACATCACGCATCCACAGCGTATCATTTTCCTGACGCAGCGTTTTGGCCTGTATCAACAAAACTTTCCCGTTTCCCATTGATTCGCGTATCCATAAACCCTTGCTGGAAAACAGCATTGCATTCGGGTCACGGGAGTCCAGACGATAATCCAGTATTTCATGCCACTCAAACATTTTTGCCGCAATCGGATTAAAAAGCATGGTGTTTGCCAAACCAAGCAGAAAAGCGGCAATAATCAAAGGTTTCAAAAAACCAAACATCGAAACACCGACCGAACGGATAATCACGAATTCGTTATTCTTGCTCAACCGCCAAAAAGTAATCATGGCCGCTACCATCATAACAAACGGAATAACAATTTCTACGGTTTTCGTAACCCGTGTCACGGCAAGCTGAGCCGCAAACCACATTGTAACATCATCACGACCGGAAACTTTTCGCAAGGTTTCGATTGAATCAAACATCAGAATGATGCCTAATATGGAGAAAAAAACCATAAAAAAGTTACCCAAAAGCTGCCGATTAAGATAACGGCTCAGAATAGCAAAAAACTTCATAAATTACTCCTGTGCTTCAACCGGCTCTTCGCTAAAAAACGGCTCGGACAAATATCGTTCTATACTGTCCGGTAAAATAACAACAATATTTTTACCGGTCATCTCGTCACGTTTAGCCAAATCAACCGCCGCATATAAGGCAGCAGCCGCAGAAATTCCAACCGGCAGACCTTCGGTTTGCGCAACAATTTTAGTCATTTCCAAAGCATCCCTGCTTGATGTTTTATAGACTTCGCTGACCAATTCCGGCCGGTATAACGGCGGCACAAACCCCGCTCCGATACCTCCGATTTTGTGCATTCCTTTCTGTCCGCCGCTCAAAACCGGACTTTCCGCCGGTTCCACTGCCATAACATACAAATCGGGAATACAGGATTTCAGTGCCGATGCAATACCGGTAATCGTACCGGCCGTACCGACACCGCAGACAATTGCATCAACATTGCCGCCGGTATCCTCCATAATTTCGACACCGGTTGTCAGCTGATGCGCTTCAACATTAGCCTGATTTTCAAATTGTTTAAATTCTATCAGATTATCCGAGCGCATTTTCAGCATTTCGACTTTGTGAATGGCTCCGGCCATACCATCTGCTGCCGGCGTCAGCAAAACTTCGGCGCCAAACTGACGGATAAGCGCTATTTTTTCACGTGCCATATTTTCAGGCATAACAATAACCAGTTTATAACCGCGCGCTGCACAAAAGGCGGCCAGCCCGACTCCGGTATTACCGGATGTCGCTTCAATAAATACCGTATTTTCATTGATTTTGCTGAACGGAGCTTTATTTATCATATTAAGAGCGACCCTGTCTTTAACCGAAAAGACCGGGTTATAAAACTCGCATTTGCCGATGATATTGCCTTTAGTTTCAAATTTTTTCATCAGTTTATTGAGTTGCAGCAAAGGCGTATGGCCTGTCAGTTCTTCAATAGAGTCATATATTTTCCGCATAGATTATTTCTCTCCCCTGACAATTAAATTATTAAAACCTTTTTTAAGTCTGGCATCAAAAAGAACATTTCCAACCAGAATATCTTCCAATTGCTGCCAGCTCAGCGCGTCGCCTTCTACCCGAGCTTTTTCCACATCATAAACCTTAAAAACCTGAGTTTCTTCAAAATAACGGCCGTTTTCTTCCACATTTGCGTGCAGCGTATATTGCAAAGTCGGCTTTTCGGACAAAGACAAATATTTTTCTTCCGGAAACGAATACAAGCCGGATATCTTGTCAAAAAAACATAAAAGCGAATCATTTTTAACGACAACAATATAACAGCATTCTGTTTTTTCCACAGAAACATCTTCTGTTTGAAAAACGGCACCGTATTTGTTCACAAAAACCGTTTTAGTCATTCTCGGCTTCTTTCATCAGATTCTCAACAAATTCGGGCAACCCTGTCTGACGCACGCGTTTCATACGTTCTGCCGAAATAATTTCCCGTACGGTTTCTACCGTTTGCGCCACATCGACATTGACGACAACATAGTCATATTCCTTCCAATGCGTCATTTTTTCCAGAATCATCCCCATGCGTTTATCAATAATTTCTTTACTGTCGGTGCCGCGCCCTTCCAGACGGTGGCGCAATTCATGTATGGAAGGCGGCAGAAGATAAATCGAAACGACATCGTCCGGTGCTTTGGCTTTTATCTGACGCAGCCCGGCCCAGTCCATATCAAAAACAACATCCTGCCCCACATTGATAAAACTGTCAACTTCGGAACGCAAGGTACCGTAACGTGAACCGTATTGAGAATCAACATGTTCATAAAATGCATCTTCAGCCAGTAATTTGTCATATTGTTCATCACTGACATAATAATAATCGACACCCTCTGTTTCATTTTCGCGCCGTTTACGGGTTGTCACGGAAACAGAAAATTTCAAATTATTGTCTAAAGTCATCAGATTTCTTATGACCGAAGTTTTTCCCGTTCCGGACGGTGCTTCAATAATAAACATAGCACCGCGGCGGACTTTTCTCAATGTGTCGATAATATCTGTCATTTTCTACCTCTTGCAAAATAAATTCGGATATACTATAACCTTAGAATAACATATAACACAACAGTTAAAATTTTACTAGGATATTCTGACAATGCACAAAAAGATTAAAAATATACTGATAACCGGCGCTTCTTCCGGTATCGGCGAGGCTTTGGCTTTGTTTTATGCTGCTCACGGCGCAGAAAACATTTTTTTAAGCGGACGCAATGCCAAACGGCTGGAAGATGTAGTACAGCAATGCAAAAAATACGGCGTCAGAACAGAAGGAAAAGTTATTGATGTAACCGACACCAAAGCCATGAAAAACTGGCTGGAATCCTGCAACAAAAAAGCACCGCTGGAACTCGTCTTTGCCAATGCCGGTGTTTCTACCGGTCAGGAAACAACGGAAAATATTTACAATACGTTTAATACAAATGTTATGGGTGTTTTGAATACCGTAACGCCGGTTGTCGAAATGATGAAAAATCGTCCGGACGGTGAAAAAATCATCGCCATAACTTCCTCCATTGCCGGCTATCACGGTTTAAGCGCCTGCCCGTCTTACAGTGCCAGCAAAGCCTGTGTCAAAGCATACGGTGAAGCCTTGCGCAACAGCCTGCGTCCGGAGGGAATTTCCGTCAGTGTCATTTGTCCGGGATTCGTTAAGTCACGTATAACCGACCAAAACACCTGTCCGATGCCTTTTTTCATGTCAGCCGAAAAAGCAGCCCGAATTATCGCTGCCCGTATAGATAAAAACATCGGACTGATTGCTTTTCCGTGGCCGATGCGTTTCGGAACATGGTTTTTATCCGTTCTGCCAAACAGACTGAGCGACCTTATTTACAGCCGGCTGCCGCATAAAGTATAAAGAATATAATATGCGCTGCGGTTGGGTTGACGAAAAATGTGACATTTATATCCGCTACCATGATAAAGAATGGGGTGTACCGGTACATGATGACCGTAAACTTTTTGAAATGCTTGTTTTAGAAGGTTTTCAGGCCGGCCTTTCCTGGCTGACCGTCTTAAAAAAACGACAGGCTTTTCAACAGGAATTTGCAAATTTTGTCCCGCAGAAAGTCGCCGGTTTTGATAATGAAAAAATTGAACGACTCACCCGCAATAAAGACATTATCCGCAACCGCTCCAAGATTTGCGCTGCCGTAAATAATGCCGGAATATTCTTGCAAATTCAAAAGGAATTCGGCTCATTTGATAAATATTTATGGCGCTTTGTCAATAACGAGCCGCAACGTTATAATATTTTTCCCTGCCCGACGCACAATAAGCTGTCCGATACAATTTCTGCCGATTTGAAAAAGCGCGGAATGAAATATGTCGGCAGCGTCATTATTTATTCTTATTTACAGGCTGTCGGTCTCATCAATGATCACGAACCGCAGTGCTTTTGCAACGGCATTTAATCTCCGCGGTACAAGGCCTGCCGCCAGGCCATCATAATTTCAGGCTTATGTGCTGCATCAGACAAAGCCCGTTTGCTTAGTACATCTTTTTTATTCTGTTCAATACGTTTTATCTTTTCGGCCCGTTCTTTCAAAGCTTCATCTTTGGTATTTTTAGCCTCGCCTTCCCCCCGATACATGGCAAAATAATCCTGCATGGAAACTTCTAACGTTGCTTTTTTGCCGGCGGCCTTCATTGCGGCATACGTTTCCAGAATCAACGGGGACAAGCTTTTTGACAGATTTTCATAATAACGCCCCAGCAGGGATTTTTTCGACAAACCGGCCATATTGCCAAAAGTAACAACCGGTTCCTGCCCTTCTGTTTCCGTCAAAAACACCGAACCGGCATAGTCCTCCAGTTTAGGATTTTGTTTTTTCCGGCTGGCATAAATCATTTCATGAATCATTCCGGAGGCCGGAACGATATCCACAATTATTTCATCTTTAAAACGTTCTTTTGTGCAAACAACCCGATATTCTTTTTTAGACATAACAGCTCCTTTTTTGTATAAAATAACATAACAAAAGAAAAAAGTCCAGTTTTTTAAATAAGTCTTGCTTTTTTTCTGAAAGTAGCTTAGAAAGCTACTAGACCATATGGTGAGATGGCAGAGTGGTCGAATGCGGTTGACTCGAAATCAATTGTACCCATTTCGGGTACCCAGGGTTCGAATCCCTGTCTCACCGCCATTACCAATAAACCCCGCCTTGTGCGGGGTTTATTGGTAATAATAAAGGTTTGATTCGAACCCCGGGAGTAAGAGGGTTCGACAACGAGCGAAAGGCAGACATCGTATGCCGGTAAGCAGCCCTTTAGCTGCTTATGAGCGAAGTTGCGGCAGCGCCAATCCCTGTCTCACCGCCATTTAAAAATCATAAAAATCCTTACTGCTTTATTCCGTCATAATTTAAATTTTTCTGTAGAAAATATAATTAAATTCTCTTTTTGCATTGACACAATAAACAAAATGAGTTATTTTTGTATATATTTTAATTTTTATGTCTTCCTAAATTTTTATTCATTATGCTGATAGCTATTTTTTCTCTGCTTTTCATTCCTGTCGTTTGGTTATTTTTACTCTTTCTTGCGGATTCCTATAAAGAACGGAAAGAGAAACTGAAAGAACTGGAGAAACGTCTGAAAAAACAAAACCGGAATTGGTTTGTGAGACGCTCTTCAAAAGAAGACAGTGATGAGGAAAAACGTTTGAAAGAACACGACCTGGATTGGGTTGTGAAACAACCGTTAGAAGAGGACGATGATGAGCAAAAACATTTGAAACATCAAAGTCAAAACTGGTTTTACGACGATGATTTCTAAGATAAATTTTTCGTTTTAAGAAATTTATTCAGAAAATTATCCGACTACTCTGAAAAAGCCGCTCCAAAGCGGCTTTTTTCTATGCCGTTTTTTTATAAATCCAGCAAAAGCACACAAATAAATATTGCAAAAGATGACAAATCACTATATGGTACAGGAAAAATATATTATTAACCTAATTCTTATCATTATGTTTATAAACTTTCTTAAAAAACGCGTTCTCAACGGACACCCTTTAACAAAATGGCAACAGTTAATATTGTTCAAATCATCTAAAGCTCCGAAACTTCTGAACATTTATATTTCAAAGCGGGAACTCTGCGATGAGGCCCAACTCAAGCTGTTTGAGCTACCAAATGCAAAAGAACTTGTGAAAACTTACATTTTTTTACACATGGAACTCTGTGATGCCGCCCAAGTCAAGCTGGTTGAACTGCCGAACCCCATAGAACTGATAGAAATGTACATATCCCGCAGACCGTTCTGTGCAGCCGCCAAAATTAAAATGATAGAGCAACCAAACGCTGCTCAGCTGTTGAAATTGCTGCATAAGCATCAATACTATCTCGGCGACACGGTCCAGCTTAAACTGTTTGAGCAACCGAACGCTGCGGAACTTGTCAAGATGTACATATCATGGTACCGGCTTTGTGATGACGCACAGCTCAAGCTGCTGGATTTACCGGATGCACCGGAACTTGTGAAGATGTACATATCGAAATGGGGTCTTGGTAAAAAGGCGCAGTTTAAATGCTGGCATAAACTCATGCAGCAAAGTCTGTGAATACATATATATTTAAGCATCCGCCCTGCTACAATTGAGAACTTTGCATTATTGAAAATTAAAAATACGCCTGCGCCGAAAAGACGCAGGTTTATTTTTTACTTCAGAAAATAGACAAATAAATATTGCAAATTTGTATAGACTTCTCTATAATAAAGGCCAAAATATATTATTAACTAAATTTTTATCATTATGATTACATATTCTTTTCTCAAGGAACGCATTCTCAACGGGCGCCATTTAACAACAGAGCAAGAGTTAGAATTATTCAAACGACCTCAAGCTCCGGAGCTCTTGAAGATTTATATTTCAAAATGGAAACTCAGTGACACCGCCCAAGTCAAAATGCTCGAGCGGCTAAATGCTGCGAAACTGCTCAAGGTATACATATCCGAGTACCATATTTGTAATACAGCTCAACTCAAGATGCTAGACCTGCCGAATGCCGCGAAACTGCTTAAGATATACATATCCGAGTACCCTCTTTGTGATGAAGCAGAACTCAAAATGCTAGACCTGCCGAATGCTGCAGAATTACTTAAGGTATACATATCCGAGTACCCTCTTTGTAATGAAGCAGAACTCAAAATGTTTGACCGGCCGAATGCAGCTGAATTAGTAAAGATGTATGTATCAAAGCAGGATCTTGGTCATGAAACAGAACTCAAACTGTTCGACATGCCCAATGCAGCTGAACTTGTAAAAATATACACATCCGAGCATTGTTTTTGCAACAGATTTGAACTCAAAATGCTGGAAACATCCAACGCACCTGAGTTGCTGAAAATATATATATCCCAATATCCTCTCTGCGATGAAGCCCAGCTTAAGCTGTTTGAGCTGCCGGATGCCGCCGAGCTGGTAAAGATATATATATCAGACTTACCTCTCTGCGATGAAGCCCAACTTAAGCTGTTTGAGTTGCCGGATGCCGTCGAACTGGTAAAGACATATATATCAAAGCACGCGTTCTGCGACGAAGCAGAACTCAAAATTTTTGAGTTACCAAATGCCACGGAACTGCTCAAAATGTATATATTAAAACATTCAAAGACAAGTTCTTCAGAAATTATCTGATTAAACAAAATCTAAAAAGACTCACACCTGTATGGCTTGAGTCTTTTTTTATTTTTCTCCTGAAGTATTTAGAACAAAATAGACAAATAGATATTGCAAATAAAGATAAACTTCTATATAGTAAAGAGCAAAATATATTATTCATTTTAAATTTTATAATTATGATTACTGATTCTTTTCTTACGGAACACATTCTCGAAAAACGTGAGTTAACGCCGAAACAAGAGTTTGAAATGCTTGAGTCGCCGAATGCTGCGGAATTGTTATCGATGTACACAAAAAAGTTTTGGCTGAGTGAGGCTGCCGAAATTAAAATGATGGAACTGCCCAATGCCGCCGAACTGCTGAAGATATATACATCCAAATGGCATCCCGCCATCAAAGCCGAGCTCAGGATGTTGGAAAACCCGAACGTCGCCGAGTTGCTAAAGATATACATATTAAAGTGGAATCTTTACGTTAACAATGAAATCAAACTGTTTGAGCTGCCAAATGCGACAGAATTACTGAAGATATATCTGTCAAAATGGAAACTTACGGAGATTGCCCAACTCAAAATATTTGAGTTGGCTAATGTTGACGAACTGCTTAAGATATATATCTCTGACGCATGGCTCTGCCATGAAGCCCAACTCAAAATACTGGAACGTCCGAATGCTGCCGAACTGTTGAAAATATATACTTCACAATGGGGGCTTAGTGACGAAGCCGAACAGAAAATGTTTGAGCTGCCCAATGCCGAAGAGTTGGTAAAGATATATATTTCAGAACACAGTTTTGGTGATTTGGCCGCAATCAGAATATTTGATTTGCCGAATGCCGAAAAACTCGTGAAGGAGTATATAACCAAGTGGAAACTCAGTCACAAAGGAGAGCTCAAACTCTTTGAACTGTCAGAAGCCGGAGAGCTGGTAAAAATGTATATTTCCAAATGGGAACTCTGTGACGAAGCCCAGTTAAAGCTTTTTGCAATGCCCAACGCCGAAGATTTTGTAAAATTTTACATATCCAAGTGGCGTCTGTGCAAAAAAGCCCGTCTTAAGCTGATGGAACTGCCGTATGCAACAGAGTTGATGAAAATGTATATATCAAAATATTCTATATAACAGGAATCAAACTCGTTGCTTTTGTGACACTCCACATAAACCTGCGCCGAAAAGACGCAGGTTTATTTTTTACTCAGAAAAATAAGTATTGTAATTTTGTATAAACTTCTATATAGTAAAGGCCAAAATGTATTATTAACTTAAATTTTATAACTATGATTACCTATTCTTTTCTCAAGAAATGCATTCTCGACAAGAAGCATTTAACAACAAAGCAAGAGTTAGAATTATTCAAACTACATCAAGCCCCTGAGCTTTTGAATCTTTATCTTTCAAAGTATAATATCAGCGGCGATGCTCAAGTCAAAATGCTCAAGCGGCCAAATGCCCCAGAGCTTTTGGGTGTTTACATTTTAACGTACAGACTCTGTGAAGCAGCTCAAATCAAACTACTTGACCTGCCGAATGCTGCGGAACTGCTTAAGGTATACATATCCGAGCTTCCTCTTTGCAGTGAAGCTGAACTTAAAATGCTTGACCTGCCGAATGCTGCGGAACTGCTTAAGGTATACATATCCGAGTACCCTCTTTGTAATGAAGCAGAACTCAAAATGCTAGACCTGCCGAATGCGACGGAACTGTTTAAGGTATACTCCAAGTACCCTCTTTGTCTTGCCGTTCAACTTAAACTGTTTGAACATCCGGAGGCTGCGGAACTTGTGAAGATGTACATATCAAAGCATCGTTTCCTAGAGGAAGCTGAACTCAGGCTGCTTTTTTTGCCGAATATCAAAGAGCTCGCAGAAATGTACGTATCGAAATGGGGTCTTGGTAAAAAGGCGCAGCTTAAATGCTGGCATAAACTCATGCAATAAAGTCAATGAGGATATATATGTTTAAGCATCTGCCCCGCCACAATTGAGAACTTTGCATTATTGAAATAAAAAGAAACCTGCGCCGAAAAGATGCAGGTTTCTTTTTTATTTAGAAAAATAGACAAATAAATATTGCAAATTTGTATAGACTTCTATATAGTAAAGACCAAAATATATTATTAACTTAAATTTTTTATCATTATGTTTACAGATTTTTTTCTTAAAAGACGTATTTATGCCAGACACAAGTTGTCAACCAAACAACAACTCAGAATGCTTGAACTACCCGATGCGG
This sequence comes from Pseudomonadota bacterium, assembly GCA_030523245.1. Taxonomy (GTDB): domain Bacteria; phylum Pseudomonadota; class Alphaproteobacteria; order RF32; family CAG-239; genus RUG410. The sequence goes on along the minus strand of JAUNIW010000043.1, from coordinate 32 downwards.
CAGAACTTCTGAAAGTGTATATGACGACATAC
>JAUNIW010000042.1 GCA_030523245.1 Pseudomonadota bacterium | reverse complement strand
GTGCGCAAAATCTTGTCGGTGCCGTTTGTCAGTTGATTGAAAGCAAAACTAATAAAATTTGATAGCTATTTCAGACTTATCCGTACAAGCTTCTGCTGCAATATGCAAAGGCATAGGCGTCGGAATAATATCACCTCCGGCACAGGCAATGACGGATTGTCCCTGCTTGCCGCCGTGACATCCAAGATAAACATCACCTTCAATTATATCGATATCTCCGGACGGGTTATTGACAACGGCTACAAAAACAAGACCGGAAGATACTGTTCCCCAATCACGGGTAACCAATTCCACACATTCTCTTTTATTATTGATATCATGTATATAAATAGCAAAAGAGCCATAATCTCCCTCATCGCGCAGACTATACCCGCCTCCTGAATATACAGCAATTACGTGGTTTAAAGCATTACGCAACACAGGCATATCTGAATCAATAACCATACCTTCTGATATTAAATCTGGATTTTTTAAAAAAATACTATTTACCCCTTTATAATCTCTTTCATTGGCAAACAAACTTCTTATATTAAAAACAATATCGGTAATTTGTTGTATGGACTTGTTCATCTTATATTTGTGCATAGCCTTGGAATAGCCGGCAATACCGCCAACCGTTAACACGGCAATAATAGCCAGTACCCCGAGCATTTCTATCATCGAGCGGCCTTTCTCATTTATTTTCATATTCAGAACTCCCTTTTTTGTAATAATCCGTAATAACAAATAACCACCTTGATGAAAGGTGGCAGGAAGTTCAAAGCTATTATTGGTAATAGTGTAGGTATTCGGTAATATATTACATATATACCTTATTAACTACCTTCCTGCCATGAGCAAAAAGGTAGTTTTTTACGTTCTGTTCTGAACAACCAATAGAGGCTTTGAACCCTCTCAACAGTCATCAACTGCTGTAATTTCAGTTTATAAAATTTAACAAGAGTTTGTCAACCCTTTAATCATTTTTCTTTATAAGTTGAAAATATTGATAAAACGCTTGCATTACGCAAATTTTGTTTTATGCTGACGTTAATTTGTTATAATTGCATCAGAGGATTGTTATAAAATGAAAAACAGAACCAGATTTGCACCAAGCCCGACCGGTTATATGCATATCGGCAACTTGCGTACGGCTCTTTATGAATATCTCATTGCCAAATCAGCCGGCGGTGATTTTATTTTACGTATTGAAGACACAGACCAAAAGCGCTACGTTGAAGGAGCAACCGATATTATTTTCAAAACACTGAAACGTGTCGGCATGGATTGGGATGAAGGCCCTGACATCGGCGGAGAATTCGGTCCTTATGTACAATCCGACCGGCGCAGTATTTATCAGGAATACGCTCATAAGTTGGTTGAACTTGGTGGCGCACATTATTGTTTTTGCCCACAAAAAGAAGATGAAGAACCGGCTGATGAAAATACACCGGAAGCCCATATTAAATTTAAGGATCCCTGCCTGAAAATATCTTTGGAAGAAGCTAAAAAACGTGTTGCCGCCGGTGAACCTTATACTATTCGCCAAACCATTAACAAAAAAGGTTCTTCCATCTTCCATGATGTGGTCTATGGCGATATCGAAATTGATTACGATGAACTCGATGAAGGCGTTTTGTTGAAAACAGACGGCCTCCCGACTTACAATTTTGCTAACGTTGTGGATGACCACCTGATGCAGATAACCCATGTGGTCCGCGGCAACGAATATATTTCCTCAACCCCGAAATATAATCTGATTTATGAAGCTTTTGGCTGGACACCTCCGGTTTATGTCCATGTACCGCCGGTTATGAAAGACGCTCAACACAAACTCAGCAAAAGAAACGGTGACGCATCTTTTCAGGATTTGGTTGCCAAAGGCTACCTGCCGGAAGCGATTTTGAACTATATTGCCCTGCTGGGATGGAACCCGGGGACAGAACAAGAAATTTTCTCATTAGAAGAACTTAAACAATGTTTTTCAAGTGAAAGATTAAATAAATCTCCGGCTATTTTTGATATTACAAAACTGACTTGGATGAACGGCTGCTATATCCGCAACTTATCCGCAGAAAACTTCCATCAGCTTGCTTTACCGTATTATACCCAACTCCAAAACAAAAAAATGGATTTGGAATTTTTAAGCAAAGTTCTGCAGCCGCGTATTGAAATTTTATCCCAAATACCGGAACAAACCGATTTCTTGCTTGAACTACCGGAATACGATACTTCTCTTTATGAAAACAAGAAGATGAAGACAGATAAAGAAGTTGCTGAAAAAGCATTAAAAATTGTTATTCCTGTTTTGGAAAAAATGACAGACTGGACCAATGAGAATCTCTTCAATATCCTGAAAGAAACCGCAGCGGCTCATGAAATGAAAAACGGACAAATATTGTATCCGATCCGCATTGCTTTGTCCGGAAAAGAAACGACACCGGGCGGCGCCACCGAACTGGCTCATATTTTAGGTAAAGAAGAAACCCTGCACCGGTTGCACACAGCCTTGGCTAAACTATCATGATAAAGCAACCAATATGCCTTCTTTGCATCCGGTAAAACGAAAAACAGGCTCGGGAACATCAAAATCCGGCCGCTCAAAATACCTCAAATATTTATTTTGCGGCATTGTCTTCCTCCTGTTTTTCTATCCGGAATATCCCAAACGCCTGCTCTATCCGTTCTTGTTTGGGCAAAAATACAGTGATAAACTGACTATATCAACTGCCGGTTCTTATACAGATGATACCTATGCCGATATTACCATAAAAAGAAATAATACCGACTACATTCTGCATCCTAAAACAAAATATGCAATCACGGCAAAAGTCGGCTATGTCGATAAATATGATACTTTTTTTAATAAATTATACCGCGGACACAGCCAAAAAGACTATATTGATTTAGTACCGCTGGATTTACTCTTGGTTTATAACAATATGGCGGCACCGGACACTTTTAATATGTTTATTTTCAAACATGAAGAACGTATGGGAAGCGTCCTTTGTAAAGGCGTAAAATATAAAGAATCTGCCTTTTCGTTTTATTCATCGCAGCAACAAGTCGATGAAAGCCGGAAAAATTATGAAAAGTGCAGTCCTAACATAAATTCGGCTCACTACAATAATTATCATCCCATTCCCGCAACCGAAAAAATCAATAAAGCCTTGCATACCTTGTTAAAAGGAGATATCGTATATTTGGAAGGATATCTTGTTGATGTACCGCAAATGGGATTGGTCACGGGAACCAGAACCAATCAACATCACCAATATATTTCGGGCGGACAAAATCCCGGAATGTGCTTTATCCTTTATACCACGAAGGTTATCACAAACGGTTATATTTACCAATAAGGAGATATTATCATGAAATTTTCACTTGCGCTGTTTACTGTTTTGACCATGGCCTCTACTGCTCTGGCCGCACCTACATGGAATTGGCGTTATTCAGATACAGCCGCTCCGGTTTCGGCAGAACAAGAAGATGAAACACCACAATTACAGCCGGCAGATGATAATATCACTCCAGCGCTTGAATCCCCTGCTCCGGCTGAAGAAATTACTTATGATATGATAGACACCGCTGACGACAGCTTTGAACATCCGAACAGTTTTTCCGGACTTGCCAACAATATGGGGATGTTTAAAGAAGATGATTTTGATAATATTGACATAAACCATGACGGCTATGTTGATGAAGATGAATTTTTGCAATTTCAAACAAACAATTTCAGTACAATGATAAACCAAACCTTTGAACTGCTCGATAGCAATCAGGATAATAAAATATCACAGGAAGAAATCATTGCTTACTACGGCCGGCAAAATTCCGATGAAAAAATAATGCAAAGCATTTTACAGCGTTTTTCCAACGCCGATTTGGACAATAACAAATTTCTGGATAATCCCGAACTGCACCATTTTTTGCAAAAGGACCTATTAAACAATAATAAAATGATTTTTCAGCTTTTTGATACCAATCAGGACGGACATATTACCCGAGAAGAAATGTCACAAATTAAAGGAATGTTTAGAAACTTTTATCAATAAAGACAAAGATTCTCAAAGTTCCATAACATGCTTATATTTGTCCTGCCAGACCAGCTGGTCCAAAACCAGTTGGTTTATTTCCCCGACTTTTTCGTTTTCAATTTTCAGCACCTGACTGATTTTTATCACAAAATCAATTTCCGTATCAGCTAAATCTTCATCTTTATTGGCAACCGTCAATAATTCTTTGATAAGATACAATGATTTCTTTCTGTCCAACAGACTTCGGGCATCATCAATCAAGTCATCTTCCGATACCGGCTGACTTATCATATTACCGAGTTCTTTAGGAATTTGGTATTGCTGCGCCAGTTCTTTCATAAGCATTCGTTCCTTATCGTCGATTCTGCCGTCTTTACCGATAAGTTTTATAATCATGCGCAAAAAGACAATCTTCTCCGAAAGTGTTAGACCCGCTATATATTCAGCCCCATACATTACTGTTTCCTCAAAAATATAAAAACTGTTGTATATATTGTCACAGTTATTGTTAATATTTTACAAAATTATCACTTTTATCAGCAGAAAAAACGATTTATACCTAAAAAAGAAACCTGCTGAAAACAGCAGGTTTCTTTTTGCTTATTGTACACACAGTATTCGTGGATAACGATAGGAAAATCCGTGCCTTACCGTTGAAAAACCACCCAGTTTATCAACACACCACTTTCTTGCCTCGATAACTCTTTGGCGGAAAGGCAATGTTGTGTCACATTTTACCATGTATGTGAACAAACCATCGTACCACATAATCATGTAATCCCCAACCGTTACCTTCTCATCTGTGTTGGCATACTTAAATCCGGCAGCCTTATAAAAAGGTAAAACCTGAACCGAACAAAGATGTCCGTTTTCATCTTCCTCCGTAACATAGGCCCTGTCGGCATTCACCACAGAGTCTTCCGACTGCCTGAAGCCTATAGCTGACATAAGAAATGAAAAATCCGAAACATCTGTTTTTGCTGCTTTTACACTCCAGTGAGAAAAACTGAACATTCCGGTAAACATCATTACCACAGCCAATATAGCCATCTTTTTCATAAACAAAAAAATTTAAATAATTATACTTAAAAACAACTATATTATAGCACAAAAAATAGAAAAATCAAGTATTCATCCCTGAAAAAACATACCGGTTATACCAAAAGCCGCCCCTCTCGGGACGGCTTTTTTTTCAAACATCAATGCTACAACTAAGCTGATTTCTTTTTAGAAGATTTAGACTTTGCTTCTTTTTTGGAACCGTCGGAAAAATCATACAATTCCTCAACAGAAACTTCCTTATCTTCAATTTTAGCTTTTGCCAAAACAAAATCGACGATTTTTTCTTCATATGCAGGTGCTTTCAAAGCTTCCACGGCATCTTTGTTTTTGACATAATACTCCAGAACCATTTTTTCCTGTCCCGGATAACGTTTTGCTTCATTCATAATCGCTTTGTTGACATCATCAGCCGAAAGCTGCAGTTTGGCATCACTACCGATTTCCGAAAGCAACAAACCCAATTTAACCCGACGCAAAGCAATCTCTTTATATTCAGCCAAAACATCTTTCTCATCACGATTTTTTTCGCTTTCATCCAGTTGATTTTTAGCTTTAGCATCCTGATATTGCTTTTCAATAGCGGCATATTCGGCATCAATCAATTTTTGCGGTACGTCAAAAGTATATTCTTTATCCAGAGCATCCAGCAAATCACGTTTCAGTTTAATGCGGGAAGTTGCATTATAATCTTCCATAATCCGTGCTTCAATTTTTGCCTTCAAATCAGCAACATCCTGAGCTCCCACGGATTTGGCAAATTCATCATTCAGTTCTGCTTTTTTATATTCACGGATTTCTTTAATAGTCGTTACGAATACGGCTTCTTTATCGGCTAAATCTTTTGCATGATAATCTGCAGGAAATGTTGTTTTAACTTCAACAGTTTCTCCGGCTTTTTTACCGATAAGCTGGTCTTCATACCCCGGAATAAAAGAATTAGAACCAAGTTCCAGAGGATAAGCATTTCCCTTACCGCCTTGGAATTCAACACCGTCAACCGAACCGACAAAATCAATAACGGCAATATCGCCCTTTTTGGTAGCTCTGTCTTCTTCCACTTTTGCAGAATCACGGCGGGAATCCACCATATAGGAAACAGCTTTTTCGACTTCTTCGGCCGGAACTTTGGCTGTGTATTTATTCAATGTAATTTTAGAAAAATCACCGATTTTAATTTCCGGCAAAACTTCAACATCTACCGTAAATTCAATATCTTTACCGTCTTCAAATTTTTCGATTTTAATATCTGGCGTAACAGCCGGACGTAATTTATTACCGGCAATAACGTCATTAACGGCATCGCGAATCATATCATCAAGCACTTCGCCCAAAACGCTCGGACGATATTTCTGACTAATCATAGCCTTTGGTGCATGGCCGGCTCTGAATCCCGGTACTTTAACCGTTTTGGCAACCTGTTCCAATTTTTTATCAACGGCATTAGCAAAATCAGCAGCAGCCAAAGTAATTGTGTACTTTTTATTCAAACCTTTTGCTTTTTCTTCTTTTACATTCATTGTGATTTTCTCTTAAAATTGTTATTCCACCATCCATCACAAACAGTGATGGTGCGGGTAAAGAGACTCGAACTCTTAAGCCTCGCGGCACCAGATCCTAAGTCTGGCGTGTCTACCAATTTCACCATACCCGCGCTGGGGCGTTTCTGCCCCAATTACCGCGGATTAGAACATAAAACATTTTATAAATCAAGCAAAATTTCGTGTTTACCCCACAAAAATGTTGCAAATTACGTATTTTTGTTTATAACTAGGCATCAACTGAAAAAGACGAGGAAAACATGCCAGAACAACTTGTAAATAAACGTAAAACATTTGCCATTATTTCACACCCTGATGCCGGTAAAACAACTTTAACCGAAAAACTTTTGCTGTTTGGCGGAGCTATTCAACAAGCCGGAGCCGTCAAAGCCCGCGGCGAAAACAGACATGCCCGCTCGGACTGGATGAAAGTGGAGCAGGAACGCGGTATTTCCGTAGCTTCGTCTGTTATGAACTTTGATTATAATAACATTACTTTCAACCTGCTGGACACACCGGGACACGAAGATTTTTCCGAAGACACCTACCGTGTTTTAACCGCTGTTGATTCGGCTGTTATGGTTTTGGACTCAGCCAAAGGTATAGAAACCCAGACCAAAAAACTGTTTGAAGTCTGCCGCCTGCGCAATATTCCGATTATCACCTTTATCAATAAACTTGACCGGGAAGGTTTGGATCCTTTCGAGCTTTTGGATGATATCGAAAAAACACTGGCTCTGGATGTAACGCCGGCAAGCTGGCCGATTGGAAGCGGCAAGGATTTTCTGGGGTGTTATGATTTAATAAATGACCAGCTTATCTTAATGAATAAAACAGGCAGCAAAGCTCTGATTAACGACACAATTGAAACCTGCAAAGGTTTACAAGACCCCAAACTGGACAATCTGCTGCCGGCTCATGCCGTAAAAAAACTGCGCGAAGACGTTGAAATGGTTCGTGAATTATGTCCCGCTTTTGATTTGGACTTATATTTAGCCGGTGCGCTAACGCCTGTATTTTTCGGCAGTGCCGTCAACAATTTCGGTGTACGCGAGGTCTTAAACGGACTGCACTGTTTTGCGCCGACACCCCGCCCGCAGCCGAGTGCCGAACGCGTGGTCAATGCTGATGAAAAAAAAGTCACCGGTTTTGTCTTCAAAATTCAAGCCAATATGGACCCGAAACATCGCGACCGCATTGCCTTTATGCGCATCTGCTCCGGACATTTTAAACGCGGTATGGCACTTTTGCAGGTTCGGACCGGTAAAGATATTAAAATTCCGACACCGGTTATGTTTCTGGCTCAGGAACGGGAACTGGCCGAAGATGCCTATGCCGGAGATATTATAGGTATTCCTAATCACGGCCAGCTGCGTATCGGCGACACCCTGACCGAAGGCGAAAAAATTCATTATACCGGTATTCCGAGCTTTGCACCGGAGCTGCTCAAATCCGTGCGAGCCAAAGACCCGCTTAAATCCAAACATCTGGCCAATGCCCTGCAGCAAATCGCCGAAGAAGGCGGTGCCAGTATCTTTAAACCGGTTGTCGGCTCCGAATACATTGTCGGCGTAGTCGGCGTTTTGCAGTTTGAAGTTATTGCCGACCGTCTGCGCACCGAATTCAATATTGATGTTATTTTTGAACCGACTCAATATTATACGGCCCGCTGGATCAGCAGTACCGACAAAACCGAACTAGAAAAATTTTATAACACCAATCAAATGAACATTGCCGAAGATTATGACGGGCAAAAAGTTTTTCTGGCACGCAACGCATGGCATCTCGGTAAAATCAAAGAAGATTTTCCTCATCTGGAACTGCATAAAACGCGCGAACAGACTATTTAAATAAAATTTTATCCATCTTGTTAAGAAATATAAAGCAAACCTTGCGTTTTCAAAAGGTTTGCTTTATGCTTTTTTTAATGGCTGTTTTTTTACAAACAAGGAGGAGTCCTAATGAAATTTGCTGCAACACTTATTAAAATTTTCTGCGGAGGTCTTTCCGCTTTTTTCTTCGGAGCCTTTCTCTATTATACCTATCAATACCAATTAACACAGGAATCTTCCAATCTGATGATTGCCAATATTGCTCTGATAATCTTTTTGGTTTCCTCACTGATTTTTGCACTTCTTTTTATCATTTTTGACGCTTACCAGAACCGTAATCTCAGTGATTTACTCGCCAAAGCCCTGCAAAATACCGGTTCAAAACTCCAAGAAGACAACGGTAATACAAACGTTGTGGATTTATTAAGCCACATATCCTCTTATAATAACCAGATAAACCTTCAACTGCAAAGTCTCAACAACGGACTGAATTCCATAAATGACGCAGCCGCAGCCAACTCGGCCAATCTGCAAAATTCATTTAATCAACTGTCCGAAATCTGCGGAAAAATTTCACATTATGTTGACAGCATTAAAAACGAAAATCAAAAAGAAAATGAAAGAAATGCCGGCCGCACCGGCGATTTAGCCGTTCTTATCAGCACGGTATCCCGCCTGAGTTCGGATATAAACAACCTGAACGGACGTCTTTTAGATGTCGTCAATCAAATCAGCCAAAACATAACAACCAGCATTCACAGCCATACGAATATTGATAATGAAATCAAAGGACTGCTGCAAAAAATCATTTCATCTAAAGACACGATTTCAGATAATAACAACACCGTTGATGTTCCGGCCACAGACACCTCTGTTATACCACAGTCTCCGGAAGATATCTTAGCTGAGTCCGACACCTCGTCAGATTTACAGTCAGTTGCCGATTTTTATGAACAACGTACAGGTACGATTACGGCTGAAGAATCTGATTTTTCTCCCGAACCAGAAAATATAACTATCGATAACGATGTGCGGCAGAAGAATGAAGAACGCATTGAAGAGTTACTGACTGCGCCGAAAACAGATATATCTGTGGATGAGCCGCTTTCTGACCGGAACGAACCGCAGGAAAAAATCTTGCCGGAAACAATCACTGAACCGGAAATACCGGTTCAAAACCAACCAAATAACGATGAACCGCTGCCGGCTGAATCTTTTAATGACGGGCAGAAATTTACCGCTTCCGAACTTTCGGAACAGTTTGATACACCGGCTGAGCCGCAGCAAAATGATATCTATTCCGATTTTGCTGCCGCTTATACGGCTGCTGAAGCTGATATTCCGGCCGCCTCAGAAATACCCGCAGATGCTTTTTCCATAGAAGCCTCGGATCCGTTTAATCCGCCGGCTGATTATCTTGCCGAAAAATCTGTTAATGATGCGCCTGTTTCTCTGGATATTCCCGAAGAAAACACAACACACGATAAAGCCGTTTTAGACAACATTTTTGACGATAAATTTGCCGCTGAAATTTCTGATTTGGATATACTTAAAGACGATAAGGATATTTCTGCTGCCGACACTCTTTCGGTAGAAGACTTGCTGGCTGACACAAACACCCGCACACCTTCTGCCTGATAAAAATAAATTTTATCATTGCAACTTTAAAAACACGGTGATATCTTAATGCCGTGTTTTTTATTTTGATGTTTCATTTTTAATATATTATTACAATGGAAAAATTTGCCTACAATCCAAAATCAGCCAAAGCAGATGAATTTATTTCACATGCTGAAATTCTGAACACTTTACAATTTGCCGACCAAAACAAAGATAATAAACCTTTGCTCCGGCAAATTTTGGAAAAAGCCAAACAAGAAAAAGGATTAAGCCATCGTGAAGCCTCTGTTTTGTTAGCAAACGACAATGCAGAAATCAATGCTGAAATTTTTGCCCTTGCCGCCCGTATCAAAAACAACTACTACGGCAACCGCATCGTGCTGTTTGCCCCGCTCTACCTGTCTAACTACTGTGTTAACAGTTGTGTTTACTGTCCTTATCATATCAAAAACAAACATATCTTCCGTAAAAAAATGACA
>JAUNIW010000096.1 GCA_030523245.1 Pseudomonadota bacterium | reverse complement strand
GTAAATCTAACTCGAAACCGGATAAAACAAGACACCCCCGGGTGTCTTGTTTTTTGTTACCGGCAAAGAATTTTTAGGCATATTCGTCAGGCTTGTATGGCATTCGGACAGGGTAAGAGAAATTCGCAACGGCTGATACCGCTGGTGTAAACCGGTAAAAGTTTATAAAAATTTGTCAAAAATATTGACAAACTAAAATGTGTATGTTATATTCCAAATAATTTCTTATTATTAACATAATTTTTATTACGAATGAAGATGGATAGCTTCAAGAAAAGGCTCCGCAAATTCTACGGAAATTTGTGTGATGCAGAGATGCTCGAAAAGTATGAGGGCATGTATGAATTTGTGTTGGATTCTGAAAAGAAGACAGATGAGGAACTCCTGCCGCTGGTCAAACAGATTGATATGGCCGGCTATACGGTACGTTCTTCCAAACCAGGGGAGGCCCGTCTGATTCTGAATCAGGATGACAGAGCTTTCTCCCGCGCTCACTTCAGTTTGCTGGGAGGAATTGATTTGTCAGAAGACATCATCTCCTTCGGAGTTGCTATTCCGCAGAAGGTTACTTCGAGCTGGATCAATCCGAAGTATGTGTGGGAGGTCGCAAAAATAGATGTCTACAGTCGCGGTATATTGACAGACTCCGGTTTTCATGCGCCCAATCTGACAAAGCGTCAGGTCTTGGCTCAGATACCGGCAGAATTCCACGGCAAAGTCCATGTTTTTGCGCTGGACTTGAAAGAAAAACTTCCCTTTGACAACTATAATCTGTTGATGGGAATGTATTCTTTCAGAGTTGTCCTCTATTCTCTTAATGTTTGATAAAAATGCTGCCTGTGAAAAAAACAGGCGGCATTTTTTATTATCGGCGGATTTGGATAAACGAATCTTTTCGGATTGTTGAAAATGAGAATAATTTTAACGATATATTAGATTTTCGATTCTATATTTAAACCAAATTTAAAGGAGACGCGCTATGAAAAAATTGATTGCAATGCTTGGTTGTCTGGCTTTTATTATCAGTGCTTGTGACAGCCAAAAAGCAGAGGAAACGCCGGTTGAGGAAAGCCAGACAGATTTGCGGCAACAAGAGAATGTTTCCGGTTCTGCCGAGTTATGGGAAAGTATTAACGGCGAGCCTTCTAATTTTGAAAAAGCATTTAATCAATTTAATGAAGTGCAGAAATATTATTTTTGTACGGCTTTTACGGTAGGGGCGATGTCTGTATCCAAGCCGGAAACAGCTTCTGCCATGGTTAATTATCTTCTTGGTCTCGGGGTAGTCAAATACAATCAGGGTATTGATAATACGACATATCCGGCCTTTGATTCTGGTAAGCATATCTTTCGTTATGAATTGGTTGTCAATGATATTCTTGATAAAAAAATATGTGAAGATATTATGGTCGAAGCTACAGAATATGCTAAAAATAATAATTACACGGCCGAAACTCTGAACGATAAAGGGAAGAGTGAAGTAGAGAAGATTGTGCAGGATTTCTTGAAGCAGTAAGGAACCTCGGCTAATTAAAGGAAACTCGTCTAATGGCTTTCTGCTGGCAAGATTTTTTCTCATGTACTTCTTTGTACACATCAAAAAAATCTTGCGGCGCATTAAGCTCATTATCCGAGGTTCTGCGAGTTTGTGCCG
>JAUNIW010000041.1 GCA_030523245.1 Pseudomonadota bacterium | reverse complement strand
ATTGCATCTGATAACGGTTCGGATGAAACATGCGAAGGCTATAATATCAGCGAAAGTACGCGTAACTCAAAACAATACAGCAGTGGGTGTTACAGCTGTTCGGCTTGCACAAACAAGGCCGGAAAGAAAATGTATAAATGCGAGGCTGTAAGCAATGCGACGTGGGATAATTCGCATGGCGTATGCTGTACCAACGGAGAGACGTATGATGTAGCTGAAAGAAAATGTTGTCCGAGCAGCGGCTGTGTGCATGATGATTGTCCTGAGCCGAAAATATGGAGCCCCAGCTTACAAAGCTGCGAATGTCCGAGTAATCGGGATGAAAATGACGCCGGCGAGTGCTGTAATGTGGGCGAACATGCGGACGGTTCAATCTGTTGTCCGACCAACAAACACAATCAGAACGGCACGTGTGTATGTGATGACGGCTATATACCGGACGGTACGGGATGTAAGCTTCCGAACTGCGGCGGGTATGACGTGACAGATACATCAAAGTATGACACGAACTGTTATACTTGCGAAGCCTGTGCGGATGACGGCAAGAAGTTTAAATGCACACAAAAACTTAAAGACGGTTATAAGCTGGACGGCGGTAAATGCGTCAAGAAACAGAGCTGTTCAGATTATGGTTTAGTCAGTGAAACATCGTGTGATAAGAGTAAGAATACGTTTACGGCAAGTCGTACGGATGACTTCGGCGAAAAATGCGGTACCTGTGTTAAGAAAAAATCTTGTGCGGATTACAGTCTGATAAGCGAATCATCATGTGATACGAGTAAGAACACGTTTACGGCAAGTCGTACGGATGATTTTGGCGAAAAATGCGGTACCTGTATCAAGAAAAAAACAGAAGATTGTTCTAAATACTTAGTCCAACCTTGGGTGGTAAATGGACCTAGTAATTTCTCAAAATGTCAAGAATTGGGTTATGCAGCCCCTTGCGGTGACCACGCAACCTGTGGAGGTGTTGAATATATAGAATGTAAAAAAGATTGCAGCAGCAGTGGTGGTAGTACAGATGATGGAAATACTTGTACAGCAGGTTCTTATACTGCCAGTGTAACATGTTCATTATCATATTCTACTGATCAGTGTTGTACAGCATTTGGTTGTTCATCATCAAAAGGTTGTGGTACCGGATATTATAAATGTGAATTTAATATTCCAAGTTGTGCATTCAGTCATGTAGCAATTCATGCTACAGATGCGACAGGTCAAGATAAAGTTATTGTACAACAAGGTGCTGGTAAAACAACGCGGACTTTAAATAATTACCAAATTCCAGGGCCTTATACACCGTGTGAATTTTATTCTTCAGGATCTTCCTCAGAGGGGAAGGTGGCAGGATATGCGGTAAGTGGAAAAAGTTATACATGGAGATGCGAATATACCAAAAGGATAAGATAACTGAAATTTCATCAAGGCGGGGTGGCTTTATCCCCGCCTTTTGGTTGATTTAGAGAGAGTAATGTTCTGTCCGGCAGATGAAAATCTGCCGGACAGTGTTTTGGTATTTTGAGTATATCGTTTTGGATTTATTTTCCGGCTGTAATGGCGTTAATCAGTTCATGTACGGTCGGAATGTGTCCGTCAGCATAAAGCGGGTCGGTTCCGAAACGGTAAACATTATGTCCGGCAAAGGCCAGATTGTCTTGTACATCGCCGCCATGGCCTATTTCCATCAGCGTGTGGTGGATACAGTAAGTCCGCGGATCTAAAGTCCTTCCGGTAGAGCCGTTGGCTCGGGACCAGCCGGAAAATTGACATTGGGATAAGCAGCCGACGCAACGAGCTCTTTGTTGCTGCATTTCCTGCCATTCTTGCGGTGTTAAAAAGACTAAGGTTGAATCCGGCGTTTCTTTGATAACGGTATATCCGGCCTGTTGTTGTTTTTCTATGTGCGTCTGGGCTTGGGTAGATACATAAACGGTTTTTACGGCAGATAATGCCAGTGTCCGGTTCAATTCGGCAGTTGGTTCAGAGCTGTACGGAATTTCAGCTTCTTTGCGGCGGATTAAGTCAGAAAGAAATCTGTTTTTAATGGCCGAAGAATAAAATCCGGTCGGACTGAACTTTTGCAGAATAACGTCGCCTTTTTTAGTGTTAAGCATCAGTTGTTTCCAGGCATCGCTTATCGGACTTTCTTTGGTAATCATCGGGCGTGTACCGAATTGAAAAGCAACAGGTCCCAGTTCCGGATTATCGATATATTCCTGCCAGTCGGCCAAACTCCAGACACCACCGGCAATAATAATCGGCAGCTGAGGCAGGCCTAAGGCTGTCAAAGCTTGACGCAGGGCAATCAGTCTTTCATAAGGACGCTGCGGTTCCAGAGGATTTTCGGCATTGGACAAGCCGTTATGTCCGCCGGCAAGCCACGGATCTTCATAAACAACGCCGCCCAGAAAGTCGGCATAATTTTTGAAGGAACGTTTCCATAAAATCTGCATTGCCCGAGCGGACGAAACTATCGGGTAATAATAAACACCGTGTTCGGAAGCAATTGCGCCCAGATTGTAAGGCAGACCGGCACCGCAGGTTACACCGTGGATAAGGCCTTTTGCACCTTCCAGCACACGGGTAATAACTTCTTCGGAGTCTGCCATTTCCCACAGCATATTGATGTGAATTCTGCCGTTGCCGCCGGCTGTTTCGTGGGCAATCTGCGCCTGTGAAATCCCTCCTTTAACGGCATATTCGACCATTTCGCGATGGCGTTTTTCTCTGAGCTGTTCATGAAACAGTTCGGGAATTTCTCGGCCGTTTTTATCCAGAGCAGTCGGACTAACCATGGAAATGGTACCGACGCCGCCTTCTTTTGCCCAGGCGCCGGAGCTTTTTCCGTCTGTGCCGTTAATACCTTTACCACCTTCTACTAGCGGCAGAACGTCTGCGCCGGATAATCTTATTTTCTGGAGTTTTTTCATCAGTTCCTCTGTTTTTCAAAATTAACTTCAGGATATATAAGACATTTTGCGAAAAAAATAAAGTAGGCACTTTTAAGTGGTATAGTTTCCTTAGGGAAACTTAAAGGTTATTCCGCCAGTTTAAAGACATCAAAGGAAAAACCGTTGATAGAAAGATAGGCAATGCCGAGGCAGATAAAAGCATAGATTTGCAGCATACTCAGAATATTTTGACTCTTTGTTTCCGGAATATAACGGGGAATCAGACGCAAAAGTTTTTTTATACCTGCCGCGGCAAATAAAATCATAAGCAGCTGGCCGAAGATTCCTATATCGGTCAACAAAGGCTTGAAGGGTTGGGCCAGTTTGAACAGAAATGTAAAAAACAGTAAATAAACCGCTAAAAACAGGTGATAGCCGTGATTGAGCAGATGTTTGATATTTTCTGATTTTTGCTGTCGTTCGACAATTTTTTCGGTTGTAAGAGATGCAACATCAACACCGCGAATGGTCAGAGGTTCTTCCTGCTGTTTTTTTAGGCTGTCTAAATTGGATTTCAGCTTTTCGTTAATCATGCAGAGGCCGCATCCTTTGGAAGTAAAATAGACATGGTTGCGGTCTTTTTTGCATTGTTTGAGATGTTTGAGTATATTTTCAAGACGGGTTTGCCATTCTAAAGCGGTCGGCCGCTCGTTTCCTTTGGTAAACGCCCGTTCGAACAAAGTCATGGTTTCTTTGTCAAAATAATCATGCAGACTGTAGGGGTGCGGCGCCTGATAAGTATCCGGCCAGATGCCGTAAGCATAATGATATCCGGCTATACGCTCCTGAATAGATAACATCGGATCTTTTTTGTTGCGCGGTGTTCCGGAAAAAGGATGAATGCCCTCGTTCAAGAGCTTGAAAATAATAACGGCCAAGGCAAATTTGTCTTGTTCTTCACCCATATTTTCGCAGGTTTCATTCATTCCTTCGGGATAAATATATTCTTCGCTGACATATTCGGCCGGATAACGGGTATTATTTTCGCCTTTAATGGAAAAACCGTCACAGTCAAACATGGCAACGAGCATGGTGTTTTTATAAATGGATATATTGGCCGGTTTCAGGTCAATAATATAGTGACCGCAGGCATGCAGGGCGGCAACAACGGACGTAATGTTATAAGCGGCAAAGATGCGGTCTATATAACGTTCGGACAGTCCGAGTTTGCGGCGCACCGCTTTTTGAATTAAATGGTCCAGTGATACGGCTTTTTCGGTATCAATCAAAGGCATCAGATATCCCATGCAGTAGCCTTGGGCGTCTTCCAAAAGCGCAATCGGCCAGGCAATCTGAATATATTCAATTCCTTTATCGTTAATTGTCGGAATATTTGGCTTGTTTTGCAGCAGGGCTTCGATTTTTTGACGGTTGCTTTCGCTTTTTTCGCGTGAGTGAAAAATTTTTGCTACAACTTTCGGCTGTCCGCTGACCTGATAAATCTTACCGGCAGCACCGCCTTTATTTAAGACGGATTCCAGCGTGATTTCCTCATGTCGCCCGTCCGGATAAAGTGCCAGATATGTTGTTGAATTTTCCGTCATCAGAGTTTTGCCCATAAAATCGTTTTGTCGTCCGCGTTAATTCTTTGGGCACGGCTGTTGTTTAAGGTGTTGCGCAAAGCTTCTACGGCGTAGGTTTTCCGTGGCTCATTTTCCAGATATTCAATGACCGGAATTAGAAAATTGTGATGAATTTTATAAAAATCATCCGAAAAAGCAAAGCCGGTCACACCGTCCGTCATCAGGAGAATTCGGTTGGCATCTCCGATATCCGTAAATCGCAGGCTGTCTTTCCAGTCATCCATGGTGTAGAAATATGTTTCGCAGGAAAAAACGCCGTTTTCGGGTTCGGAAATGATAAAACTGTTGTAATCACCCTCTTTGAAAGCAATACCGGCACCATCACCGATGTGGAAAAAAATTCCGCGGTTTTTATGATAAAAAACACCGACCAGCGTTGCCGAAAAGTTGATTAAATCACGTTGGGTTTTACTGTGATTATATTTATGCAGCAACAATTTTTGACGAGCCACGTTTATGGCGCGGGTAACATCGGTGCGAATCGTTTTCATGTCTGATTTTATCAATAAGTCACATAAGGTGTCGCAGATAATTTTTGCGCCTGTTTTGCTGTATCTGGCCGAGCCGGCACCGTCAGAAACGACGGCAACAAGCTTGCTTTTGGTGGAACGAGCGCAGCTGTAATCCTGACACGGCAGGCCGAGTGATTTGTGCAAAGACCCGCGGATGCTTGTGGAAAGGACATGTATGCGTTCGTTGTTATTCATCTAGTTTTTCTTCTCATTCCAGTCGTCAATATCGTCCAGATAATGATTTGCATTAGGTGCTGCTTTTGAAATGCATGAAACGCTGCGGCTGAGCCAGAGGAAAAATTCGGTAAATTTTAATCCTGTCAGTCGTTTTGGCGGCAGCAGAGAAAATTTTGCCAGTTTATCCAAATTGGCGCCCTGTGTTCCGATAGCGTGAATGACAACTTTCTTGTTTTTCTGGGCATAGCGGCATATTTCGGCTGAATCTTCCCAGCCGTAATCCGTCGGTTCACCGTCACTTATCAAAAAAATCCACGGACGTTTTGAGGTAATACCGCAGTTGTCATACAAACATTTCTGTTCTTCAATTTTTTGTAAGGCCAGTTCCATGGCTTTTCCCAAAGGCGTTAAGCCGCCGGCTTCCATGACCGGAGCCGTAAAGTTCATGGCGTCAGTCCAGTCGGATGTAACTTTAACTTCGTCTTTGCCAAAGGCTTTAATAATCAAAAGCTGGACGCGTGAGCTGGCATCAATATCATCTTTGAGTTCTTTTTCCAAAGCAAGCAGACCGGTGTTCAGCTGCTTAATCGGTTCGCCGCGCATTGAGCCGGAGCAGTCCAAAACCAATACGCAAGGCGTACGTTCGTTGGCATTGTCTGCAAATTCCACGTAAGGAATCGTATTTGTATTTTTTCCCGCCATATTCATCTTCTATTCGTTTGGATAGTTATGTGGATAACCGCTGCCTTCAATCGGTATCGGCGCAGAAAAACGACCGCAGGAATTCAGACAAAGCAGGCAGCCAAATAAACAGATAACTAACAATATTTTTTGCAAAAATTTCATTTGTTAACCTTTTTTTTGAGGGTTTTAACTATACTTAACATAAGCGCAGTTAAATGTAAAAACTAATTTTTGTTTTTAACAGAAAGATATTAAGGAATGAATAAGATTTTTAAAATCTGGATAATGTGTCTGTTATTTTTGAGTATTTTCAGTTCCTTTGCCGAGGCAAGACTGAATATGTTTACGCAGCCCCGTTATGTGCCGAATTTAAGTTTTTACGGTGACAGCGGCAAGGCTTATAAGCTGAGAGATTTCGGTGATGATTTGTTAGTGGCGGTTGTCTGGTCAAGACGCTGCGGTCCCTGTCTGTCTGATTTAAAGCCGTTGAATGAATTTGCCAAGGCGGTAGTGAATGACGGAATTCGGGTTATTTTGATTTCACCGGAGGGCGAATGGCGGAGTGTTGAGGAAAAACGCATGTTCCTAAAACGTTTCGGGGCACCGAATCTGGTCAGTTTTTTAGACAGGAAATCCAGTTTTATGAGCGGTATGGGAATTATGTCGACACCGACCGCTTTGCTGATTAACAAAGACGGGCTGGAAGTCGGGCAGATTACCGGTGCCATTAAATGGGACAGCCCGAAGGTTATCAAATATATGGTTAATCTGAGAAATAAATTGCATTAAAACAGTTTTATCAAAGCAAAACCGCCGATTAACAGTAACAAAAATACGACAGACAACCAGCCAAGATTTTTTTCTATAAATTCCCTCATTTTTTCGCCGTATGCTTTCAGCAGCCAGGCAACCAGAAAGAAACGCATGCCGCGGGCAATGACGGAGGCAACGGTAAAAACTATCAAATTCATGTGAACAACGCCGCTGGCAATAGTAATAATCTTGTAAGGAAAAGGCGTAATGCCGGCACCGAAAACTATCCATGCCCCGTATTCATTGTAAAGGTTTTTAAACGATTCAAACTTTTCGAGATAGCCGTAAAAATCAAGCAGCGGTTCGGCAATAAGCTGAAAAAAGTAAATGCCGATGATATAGCCGAGATAGGCTCCGATAACGCTGCCGGCTGTGGCAATACCGGCAAGTTTCCAAGCTTTTTGCGGAGAAGCCAAAACCATGGGAATGAGCATGATATCCGGCGGAATCGGGAAAAATGAACTCTCGATAAAGGATATAATGAATAACCAATACAGCGCACCTTTGTCTTTTGAAAGGTGAAAGACAGCATCATAAATTTTGCGAACAAATTGGTTGAATCCCATAAAAGCCGGTCCTTTGAAAAATATTATATCTGTCAAAGGAATTTAATGTAAAAAATTTTTTATTTCAGCAATATCTTGCTGCCTATCCACATAAAAAATATGCTGATTTGGAAAAAGGTGCGGCGGGACGGTAAAAGGCGAACCGTGTTCAATACAAATGGCATCCGGATTATTTTTGCTTAAATATTGCTGTGCCGCTTCCTGATTGTAAACTTCAAAGCAATTGTTTTTGTCCGGTTCGGAAAGAAGCCGGCAATAATTTTGTTCATCCGGAAGATTTGCCTGATATGAATGGAAAATCATAACTTTATGACGTTTGCTGCCAAGATGATAGCTTTCTAAAATGTCTATAAGTTTTTGCGGCGGGTCAAATTCGGTTAAATAATGTGCCGCTTTTATGTCTGAAGACAAAGTAAGCTGCTGTGGTTTTAAGATAACAAGCGGAGCCCGAAAGTTCCGTTTCGGCAGTTCGGCCAGCAGGGTTTCAGCCGGTTTGTCATCGGGATGTATCGTCAGAAGAAAAACATCGGTTTGCAATTCTTCCATATATTTTAACAGCCGGTATATATTGTCCGAACCAAACATTTTTATATGTCGGGCGGCCAGCATATTCTGCAGAGCGGATAAATTGCTGCGATTCCGGTCATAGGCTAAAACATAGCTCTGAATCATTTGTTTCATATATATTCTCCTTGGAAAGAATATATATGTCTGCCGCATGGAAATTAAAGGGGGGATTTTTGCAACAGACAGGCATCTACCGTATTGGCAAGCAGCATGGCGATTGTCATCGGACCGACGCCGCCCGGAACCGGTGTTATGGCCAGTGCTTTATTTTTGACATCGTCAAAATCAATATCACCGCAGAGCTGCTTTCCTTCACGGTTAATGCCGACATCAATAAGCAGAGCGTTTTCTTTTATCCAGTCCGCTTTGACAAGTTTTGCCACGCCGCAGGCCGCAATCAGGATGTCTGCTTTGGCGGTCAGTTCTTTAATATTTTTTGTCTGGGCATGGGTAATGGTAACCGTGCAGGCCTGATTAAGCAGCAATGTGGCCAAAGGTCGTCCGACAATCAGCGAAGCACCGATAATTACAACGTTTTTACCGCTTAATTCCGGTATTACGCTTTTTATCAGACGCATTACGCCAAGAGGCGTTGCTGCAATAAAATAAGGTTTTTCATTGTTTTGCAGCATACCGGTATTGTAAGGATGAAAACCGTCAACATCTTTTAACGGAGAAATAGCATTGATTATTTTGCTGGTATTTATGTGCGCCGGCAGGGGAAGTTGAACAATGATTCCGTTTGTGGCCGAATCGGTATTAAGATTATTGATAAGTTGTAAGAGTTCTTTTTCGGATGTGTTTTCATCAAGATGGTACAGTTTGGACAACAAGCCGATTTGTGCGGCAGCTTTTTGTTTGTTACGGACATAAATCAGGCTGGGTTCGTCATTGCCGACCAGAACAATGGCCAGTTGAGGCGTGTTTGGCAAGGCTGTTATTTTTTCTTTCAGATGTTCTTTTATATCTGCCGCAATTTTTTTTCCGTCGATTATACTTGCTGTCATAGTTATTCCTTTATTAAAGAATCCAGTCGGTTATTGAAATCAGCCGAAGGTTGAATGCGTATGTATATTTTTTTGTAATGGTCTGTTTCTCCGCTTATCAGGGATATGCTGTTTTTGGCTGTTTTCAGCTGTTTTGCCAGAAGAACAACCAGTGCTTTATTGGCTTTTCCTTTTTCCGGAATAACCGTGACAAAACCTTTCAAAAAAGCTTGTCCTTTTTCATCATAAATCAACCCCCGAAACCCGTTTTGGGCGGCATTGGGGGTTAATTTTATTCTGAGAAGATATCCTTGTGTATCAGCCGTATAAAAAGTCATTTACATATACTGCTCAATCCAACGGCTTAAATGGGTAACAAAAGAGCCGACAAAAGCAATGCACAATAAAAGAACATACGGTGCAACGTCATAACCCGAAAACGGCGGAACTTTTGAGCGGATATATTTGTAGGCCGGATGTGTCAGCAGTTTTAAGATTTCCATAAATTTTTCAGCATATTTATTATGTACGGTCATCAGTTTATAGTGCAGCATCCAATACAAGATGATATCAACGGCTACAATTTTGAAGTAGAGGTCGATAATGATGCCCAGAATATCAAGAACCGGTATAACAAATAATCCAATAATACCCATTTATTTTTACTCCCATTATTTTATTCAGCGGTTATTTTTGCCGCTCTCATATTGTTCTTCTAACATATTAAAACGGCTGCTGTCAAATCTTCTTTTTCTCATCACACCGCGTAATTGCGTAATTCGGCCGCCGATTTCGTCAAAGAAAGTCGCATTTTTTCCCAGATCGGTGGTAAACATGGCACTGAGATTGTTCGAATCTATAGTGCCGTTGGCTCTGGTTTCGCGCCGAAGCTGCAGGAGCATCAGCCGTTTCAGCCAGTTTTCATATGCATAATCTTCGGATAAATCCTCGTCTTCATCATGATTTATCCCCAGATTTTCTTTTTCTTTCTGGCTTATAGTATAACCATAGCCGAGGCTTTGCAGAGATTTCAGCATTTTGTATATAAGTTTGGCCTGTTCATAATCTGTGCGGTCCGTGCTGACGGCAACGGCATCGCGTGTGTACTGACAGATTAGATCGTTCAGTTCGCGCAGGCTGCGTACTTTATATATCAGCTGTTTTAAGAGTTCCGGATCATCAGTGGTATGACTGATATGAAGCAGGGCAAGCAATATAAAGACTTCAAATTCTTTTCGGTTTATGCTTTCCAGAAATTTTTTACGTTCTTCATAATCTTCTTCCGTGATATAGCCGTCGTTCATGTGTTTAATTGTTTTCAAGGCGGCTTCCAGCAGATTGTGATAGCGTTCTGCAAAAGGTGCCTGTTCGGCTTCTCCGTTAAGGATATGCTGTATTTTCCGGATGACCTCGGTTTTGCCGTGCGGTTCGCCGTTAATCATAACATTGTCGGATTTTGGTGACAGTATCAGTTCACGCAGGACATCACGTGCCGAGTTTCTATCTAAGTCCGGATAACAGGTCTGAACCGCCTGATAGAGAGAATCAAAATATTTGCCGTCCTGATAGGGAAACATCAGTCTTTTTCCTCAAAGATAATTTTGGCTTGTTCCAGCCAGATGATATGGTCGATTATCCAGTTGCTGATTTGTTCTATCCGCTGAAGCTCAATATTCATGGCCAGTCCGATTTTTCCTATTATCAGGGTTTCATTATCGGATAAAACATTGTCTATGTGCGAAAGCATACACATTTCCCGAATCAATTCCAGAGCCAGATGTCTGTTTTTGATTTTGGAAACATGCTCCAA
>JAUNIW010000095.1 GCA_030523245.1 Pseudomonadota bacterium | reverse complement strand
GACACAGGATGAAATACGCGAAGAAGTCAGAGCTTTACAGGAGATGGGACATAAAAGACTGGCAATCGAGCTGGGGGAAGATCCGGTAAAAAATCCGCTGGAATATGTGTTGGAAAGTATTGATACAATCTATAACACAAAATACGGAAACGGTGCCATCCGTCGGGTAAACGTCAATATTGCGGCAACTACCGTAGATGCTTATACTCAGCTGCACCACGCCGGTATCGGGACCTACATTCTGTTTCAGGAAACTTATAACAAAGAATCCTATGAACAGTTGCATCCTCAAGGCCCGAAGCATAACTACTGCTGGCATACCGAAGCCATGGACCGTGCCATGCAGGGCGGTATTGATGATGTCGGACTGGGTGTTTTGTTCGGTCTGTCAACTTATCGTTACGAATTCAGCGGCTTGCTTATGCACGCCGAACATCTGGAAGCTGTTTACGGCGTTGGCCCGCACACAATCAGTGTTCCGCGTCTGCGTCCGGCAGACGACATAGATACCTCAGAATTCAACAATTGTATTTCTGACGACATCTTTGCCAAAATCGTAGCACTTATCCGCATAGCCGTGCCTTATACGGGGATGATTGTCTCGACCCGCGAAAGTCCGAAGACACGCGAACGTGTCCTGCAACTGGGTATTTCTCAAATTTCCGGCGGTTCAAAAACTTCTGTCGGCGGCTATGTATACGCTGAACCGGAAAGTCAGAAATCCGAGCAATTTGATGTGATAGACAACCGTACGCTGGATGAAGTCATCAACTGGCTTATCCGCTTGGGCTATGTTCCAAGTTTCTGTACAGCCTGCTATCGTTCCGGCCGTACGGGGGACCGTTTTATGGAACTTTGCAAAGCCAAACAGATTCACAACTGCTGTCATCCCAATGCTCTGATGACTTTGGAAGAATATTTGACAGATTATGCCTCGCCGGATACGCAAAAAATCGGTCATCAGCTGATTGACAAAGAATTAGCTGCTTTTTCGCCGAAATTTGCCGATAATATCCGCCGGCGTCTGGAACTTATCCGCAGCAATCAGGGAAATGATTTCTACTTCTGACATTTATAAAAAATCCGCCTGCTGAAAAAACAGACGGATTTTTTTATATGTTTTTCCGTTAAAATTTAATAGATTGTTTTCGCCTTGCTTTGATATTCTGCAAACAATTTCAAACACTCTTTCCTGTCCAGCTCGGCCATATCCAAAATTTCTGCATTTTGGCATTTGTTCTCGATAAAACGATAAATAAAATCGTCACGAAAACCGATATTTTCTGCATCTTCTGCCCGACAACCGAAATAAACTTTTTTGATATTGGCCCAGATAATGGCAGACAAACACATCGGACACGGATAAGCAGTTGTATATAAAACACAACCGCTTAAATCATAAGTTCCGCGTTTTCGGCAAGCCGCACGGATAGCATTAACTTCGGCATGAGCCGTCGGATCATTATCCCGCAAAACAGAGTTGGACGTCACGGCTAATATTCCGCCGTTCTCATCAATAACAGCTGCCCCGAACGGACCGCCGATATTGGCATTCATGGTCTGACGCGCCTGCTCTATGGCTAAGCGCAGAATTTCATTCATCTTATTCTCCTGCTCAGTAATTATTATAATTTATGGTACCCAGACTGTCTTGCCGCGCCTTTCCGACAAGATTTCCCATGTTGTCACGATATTCCGTCTCGCCTAAACTGTTTTGTCGTGCTTGTCCGACAAGGTTTCCCATGCTG
>JAUNIW010000094.1 GCA_030523245.1 Pseudomonadota bacterium | reverse complement strand
AGTCTCATGTTAAAATTTCATGGGATTGTCCGGAGTTTACGGCAGAAAGCGATGCTTTGGGAACTTTGCGTCTTTTGGAAGCAATAAGAATTAACAAGCTGGAAAAGAAAACGCGTTTTTATCAGGCTTCGACCTCTGAACTGTTCGGGCTTATCCAAGAGCCGGTACAATCGGAAAAAACACCGTTTTATCCACGTTCTCCGTATGGGGTGGCAAAACTTTACGGCTACTGGATTACCGTTAATTATCGCGAAAGTTTTGGTATTTTTGCCTGCAATGGTATCCTGTTTAATCATGAAAGTCCGCGCCGCGGCGAAAACTTTGTTACCCGTAAGATAACTCTGGCGGCAACCCGTATTAAAGAAGGTCTGCAAGATTGTCTGTATTTAGGCAATCTGGATGCCAAACGTGACTGGGGACATGCCAAAGATTATGTGGAAGGTATGTGGCGTATGCTGCAGGCTGATAAACCGGAAGATTTTGTATTGGCGACCGGTACAACCACATCAATTCGCGACTTTGTAAAAATGGCGTTTGCCGAATGCGGAATAGAACTGGAATGGTCAGGCAAGGGCGTTGAGGAAAAAGCCGTAAATAGAGCCACCGGCAAAGTCGTTGTTGCCGTAAATCCGGAATTTTTCCGTCCGGCAGAAGTTGAATTGCTGCTGGGTGACAGTACAAAAGCCCGCACAAAACTGGGTTGGAAACCGGTATATGACCTTCAGGCTCTGGCTCGCGAAATGGTCGCTGAAGATGCCAAGATTGCAGCTAAAGAAAAACTGTTAAATGATAAAGGCTTTGCTGAAAAAACAACTTACGCCGATTAAGAAAAGGGAAAAAAGATGACGATATGGATGGATTTAACAAATAGTTTGACGCAGCATAAAGGAAATGTTGTCGGAATTGTCAGAGCTGAGCTGTTACAGGCCAAGTATCTTCATTCGTTAGATTCATCCATTAAGTTTTCTATTCTGACAAAACTCGGTTTTCAGGAAGTTCCTGAAAAAGATTTAAAATGGCTTTTCAATTCAGAAAATGTCGGAATGGACTATCTGAAATATCAGAAAAACAAAAAAACTCTTTTATGTCGGTTAATAAATAAAATCCGGCGGAAAATCGAGAAAAAATCATTCAGAAACAAACGAAGACACAGGGATATGTCTATTCCCAAAAAAGAATTTATTATCTTTCCATATCAAGACGGAGACGTTGTTTATTCCTGTGGCTGGTTCGGAACAAATAAAGAATTGTTTTTTGAGCGTGTTAAATCTTTACTTCCTAATTTAAAACTCGTTTATACAATTTATGATTTAGTTATGGTAAAAGACGATATCCGGCATTTTTATTCGCCGGTAGATAGTTGGTTTGATACGTATCTGGAATGGATTTCAAATAATTGTGATGCATTAACTTATTGCGGACAGACAGCCCAAATTGATACGGAAAAGTATTTCAAAGAAAAAAGCTGGAATATTCCTAAAGGTCAGTGGCTTCGTTATGGCGGAGATGTTCAGATAAGTCACGCTAAGCACGATGATAATTTTATTTTAGAGAAATTAAACATTAAAAAACCTTATTTGTTATCTGTAGGTTCTTTTGATCATAAGAAAAATTACCGGCTTTTATATCAGAGCTTTTGTTTAATGGCGCAGCAAAATCCTCAAGAAGTTCCGAATTTAGTAATTGTCGGACGAAAATTAGCCAATGACGAATTAGCTGAGTTAATGTTGAATAATCCTCTTTTAAAAGATAAAATTACAAT
>JAUNIW010000040.1 GCA_030523245.1 Pseudomonadota bacterium | reverse complement strand
AATAAATTTATTTTATTAATAAATAAAAACGAATGTTTAAAAAATATAAAACAACGCGACAGCTGCCATGTTTTTTTTGAATTAAAATAGCAAAAGTAATAATACAGTCCGCTCCACAGGCATAAATTCATAAAGGCATCGGGACGAAATTCAACAAAGTTCCGGCTGACATAATCACTGCAGCAGAATAAGAGTAAAGCGGCCAACCAGCTTTGCCATACACCGAACCAGCGGGTCATAATCTTATAAATAAACCACCAGCTTGTCCCGACAGCGGCAAAAGTCAGGCAGCGGCTGACATAATAAACATTGATGTTATCAAACATCAGGCCGGTTATCGGGGCAAATAAATACCAGAGCAGGGGATTATGATGTTCAAAAAAATCTGTATAAGGAACTTTACCGCTCCAAACCAGCCACGAAGCGTGAATGTGTTCAATCTCATCTGTATTCAGCAGGCCGGTATAAAATAAATTCAAAACTGTCTGTATAATAATCAGTACAACAACATATAGTCCCAGCCAGGCACTTCCGGATATTTTTGGGTATAATTTTATCTTTTTCATATATGTACTATAAATGATATCACAGCCTGAAAGCAAACTGTTTGCATAAAATATCCACTTCAAAAGCATTATAGATACCTTTTTATACCAATTTCGGTGGATTTTTTCAAAAAACGCTTACTTCTCTCGGATTTCTTAGATATACCCTATATAGTGTGTTATGTAAAAAAGGACTGAGATGACTTTCGTGGAATTTTTTAAAGGCATTCCGCAAAGAATGCGTTTTCGTATAAATTTTTTGACCGTTTTCGAATTTTTGTATGCGTTATCTATACCGTTTATTATCAGCTATGCGCCGCCGCAGCTTTTTGTGGAGAACAGCTGGTTTGAAAATATGCAGCTTTTTATTCTTCTGGTTGCATTTATTCTTGCTTTGCGTGCGCCGCATGACAAAAAATTATTTATGGCCGTAGCTTTAATTATTGTTTTGATGTTGTTACGTGAAACAAATATGGGGCGTTCTTATTTTTGCGAAAAATATCTATCACCGGATGAAATGTGCCGTTGGAAAAAGCTGAAATACGGTTTTATTGCCGAACCATTGCGCAACTTGTATGGTCTTTATATTCTCTATTACATCTGGCGGCAGAAAGTCTATCAGACATTTTTTCGTTATGTTTTGCATGCGCCAATTTATGTCTTTGACATTTCTATTCTGATTTTATCTGCCGTGGCTGCAACTCTTGCCGAACATCCTCTGATAGACAATGAAATACTGGAAGAAAGCTGTGAGATGTTGATGTATTTGGCGTTTTTAAACAATCTCTGGTTTTATAGGAAACTCGGCTAATGGCTTTCTACTGGCAAGATTTTTTCTCATGTACTCATTTGTACACATCGAAAAAATCTTGCGGCGTATCAAGCTCATTATCCGAGTTTCTACAAGCTTGTGCCGGTTGCTAGCTGGTAACTGCTTGTGCTTTTTCACTCGTGTACTACTATGTACACGTCGTTCAAAAAGTACGGCGTATTTACGCACGCTATCCGAGTTTCTGCGAGCTTGTGCCGGTGGTTTTGCTGCATACACGTCAAATTTAAGCTTTTTTGGCTTGAAGATATGCCTGATAGATATCTCCGAAAGGTTCAAGGACACGCTGCAGAACCCCCTTGAGTTCGGAAATACAGATACCGTAATTGGTAATGGCAACGCCGGCCTGTTCACATTTATAAATTCTGGACAGGATTTCTCTGCGGTTGACGGCACAGCCGCCGCACTGGATAACTAATTTATACTCTTTCAGGTTATTGGTAAAATCACAACCGCTGACGTAATCAATCTGTAACTCTTTTCCTGTTTTTTGTTTAAGCCAGTTTGGAATTTTGACATGTCCGATATCGTCTTCTACCGCATGGTGCGTACAAGATTCGGCAATCAATATTTTGTCACCGTCTTTTAATTTATCAATTGTGGCCGCACCTTCGGCCATTTTTTGCAAATCTCCTTTAAATCGGGCCATTAAAATGGAAAAAGTCGTACATTTTAATTCAGCCGGTGTTTCAGCCACCATCTTGTCGACAACCTGCGAATCGCAGACAACCAGAGCCGGCAGATTTTTGAAATTTTGTAAAACTTCCGTATAATCGTCTTCTTTTACCACCATAATATTCTGATTATGATCCAGACAGTCACGGATTGCCTGAACCTGTGGCATAATCAGGCGTCCTTTCGGCGCTTCGTAATCAATCGGAATAATCATGACTACCGTACTGTGTGCCGGTGCCAAATCACCCAGAATGGGACGGTTGTTAATAAAGTCTTCCGGACAAACTTTGAGCAGGGCTGCTTTGAGTTCGGTTAATACCTGATTGCGTGAATTTTTATCCGTAGCGCTGATAATAAGTCCGTCTTTAGCCATTATTTTATACTGGTCGGCTTTATTATATACTTTAATCAGCGGTATGTTGTGATGTGCTGTTGTTATGATAATCTGCTGTTCCAATGAACCTGTCCGGTCGCCTTCGCAGACCATGACCGCTATGTCTGCCCTGTCCAGAACCTTTAGTGTTTTTTCCAGACGTTTTCCGGAAAGTTCCGTTTCATCCCCGAAACCGGCCGTATCCAGCCATAAAACCGGACCTATCGGCAAAAGTTCCTGAGCTTTTTCCACCACATCCGTCGTGGTACCGGCTATGGCAGAAGTAATAGCGGCTTCCTGACCGGTTACCAAATTTAAAAAACTGGACTTTCCGGCATTTGTGCGGCCGAAAATGGCAATTTGCAAACGTAATGATTTCGGGGTGCTTTGCATGATATTATTCTCCTTTGAAAAAATGCCAGTTGCGGCAGATGATTTCAGCAAATTCCGCAACACTCAGGCCGCATGCCGTCGCAAGCTTTGCAGCCAGTTCCGGAAGATTTTGCGGTAAAGACGGAATCTCTTTCTGTCCGGACTGATACGGTCCGTCCGTTTCCAGTAAAAACAAATGCGGATTAAGACGCTGCAACATTTTATCATAGTTTTTTTTACGTAAAATCGAAAAATTAAATCCCAGATAAAAGCCATGTTTTTGTAATTCCAATCCCCATTCAGCCGAACCGGTAAAAGAATGAAAAACAGTTTTTTCCGGCAGCAACGGTAAAACGGGACGAAGTATTTCGTCAGCTTTTACGGCATGAATAATAAGAGGGCGGCTATAGGTTTGGGCCAGCTCAATATGCCGGTGCAGAATCGTTAATTGTTTTGCGGTGTCGGTATTTTTCAGACGGTCAATACCGCATTCTCCCAGACATACGGCCGGATTGTTTCGCAGTTGTTGTTCCAATCGTTGCTGCCAGTTGACAGGTGCTTCATCAATATACCATGGATGAACACCCAACGCCGGAATAATCTGCGGATAAGCGTCAGCCAGTTCTAAAACAGCATCCCAGTCATCGGGGTGTGCCGAAACGTTGACAAAGGCGCGGATATTGTTTTTTTGCGCGTTTGTTACTATATTTTTAATATCTGCCGGATTATAATCCTGCAAATGTATATGTGTATCAGTGTAATACATTATCAGATACCTTATTTATAAAGGAGATAATAACCATTATGAGCATTTTGACAAGACCTGTTCTGCAAATAAATTTGGATAACTTAACGGAAAATTATAAAAAATTGTGCGAAATTGCCGCGCCGGCAACCGCTGCTGCCGTTGTAAAGGACAATGCTTACGGCTTGGGAGCGGAAATGGTGGCGGAAATTCTGTATCAAAAAGCGGGCTGTCGGAACTTTTTTGTGGCACACGCGGTGGAAGGAGAAAGAATCGCTCCGGTTGTGCCGGATGCCCATATCTATGTGCTGCAGGGAATCGGCAGTGACAGTCTGGAATTGTTTGAAAAATATAAACTGATACCGGTTATTGCTTCGCCGGAAATGCTGCAGTTTTGGAAAGAACATGCCGTAAAAGGGGTAAAACCCGTTATACAGGTGGAAACAGGTTTGAATCGTCTCGGGTTCCGGACGGAAGATTTGGCAAAGCTTTCGGCGGCAGACTTAAAAATATTTTCTATGGTATTGAGCCATTTGGCCTGCGGTGATGAAAAAGATCATTTTATGAACCGGTATCAGCTGGATAACTTTAATTCTGTCCGCCGGCAATATTTTCCGAAACTTCCGGCAACATTATCTGCTTCGGACGGGGCGTTTCTGGGGGAGGATTTCTGTTGCGATATGGTGCGGCTCGGTGCGGCCGTGTATGGTATCAATACGGCACCGTACCGTCCGAACCAAATGAAAAATATTATTGAAGTCAAAGCGCCGGTTTTGCAAATAGCAAATTTACCTAAAGGCGATTTTGTGGGATATTCGGCAACTTATCGGGCGGCAACAAACCGGCGGATTGCTATTGTTTCTATCGGTTACGGCGACGGAATTCCGCGGGCGTTGTCCAATGTCGGAAAAGTTTTTTTCAATGTTTGCGGCAAATGGTATGAGGCTCGGATTATCGGTCGTGTTTCGATGGACAATGTGATTTGTGACGTTACCTGTATAGATAATCTGCAGGTGGGGGACTGGGGATATCTGGTGTTTGACGAATATACACTGGATGATATTGCCCGTGATGCCGGTACAATCAGTTATGAGGTATTGTCCCGTCTGGGAAAAAATCCGAGATTTGTGCGTGAAATTAAAAAATCGGCTGAATAAAGAAAAAGCTGTTAATTTATTTATTAAAAATGTTTTTTTTGACTGAAGATGTGTTACACTCCTGTCAGTTTATGTTAATTTATGTTTTTTAGGAAGGATAAAATGAAAACCATTACCCGTGTCAGCATTACTGAAGCAATCTATGAAGAAATCGGTTTATCTCGTAAAGATTCCGGCGATGTGCTGGATATGATTTTAGATGAAATCAGAGATGAGTTGGTCAGCGGTCATGATGTTAAAATTTCTTCGTTCGGCACTTTCAGCCTGCGCAGAAAAAATGCACGTATCGGCCGTAACCCGAAAACCGGAAAAGAAGCTGAAATTACGCCGAGAACGGTTATTTCTTTTAAGCCTTCTCAGATTTTAAGAAAGGCTGTCAACCCTTAATAAGTGTTGGCAGAGCAGGCTTTTATGGTTGTAGTGAATAAATCTAAATCTGCTTTCAGAACAATTGCCGAAGTGGCCGATGAATTGGGGGTTGCCACCCATGTTCTGCGTTTTTGGGAAACAAAATTCGCTCAAATCAAACCGATGAAAGCCAGTGGCGGTCGTCGATATTATCGTCCGGATGATGTGGAGGTATTAAAGCTGGTTAAAAACTTGCTTTACGGTAACCGCTATACCATAGAAGGTGCACAACGGCTGATAAAAGAAAAAGGTCTGAAAAATTTGTTGGGAAGCGAGGAAATCCAAAAAGATTTCTTTGAAGAAGACGAAACGGTTTTGCCTTTGGAAACAGTATCATTACCGCCGGACGGAAGTGTGGAAGTTCCGGAACGGTCCGAAGTTGATTTGACGCCGGTTTATGAGGCCATAAGCGTGTTGCGGACTTTACAGAAAAAATTAAAAAATCAGTAAAACTTAAAACGGCGGAAATGTTAATCCGTCGTTTTGCTTTTGATTGTGAACGGATTAAAAAATCGTATTTAACAGATCTTCCAGAGTTGACGGCGTTTCTTTAGCGGAATCTTCCAAATTTTCTTGGTCAATCAGGGCGCCGATACTGTCTTGTCCGGTATCATTATCATCAATTAAACGTCCGATTTCATCGGTGGTGTCCAGCGGTTTAATTTGGTGCGCAGTCAGCATGACATCATGCCAGATTTCCGCCGGAACGGTGCCGCCGCCGACACCATTCATCGGTTTTTCATTGTCATTACCGACCCAGACGACTGCAACATAACCGCCGGCCCAACCGGCAAACCAGGCATCGCGGTAATTCTGGGTAGTACCGGTTTTTCCGGCGCTAAAATACGGAAGTTGTGCTTTTTTTCCGGTACCGCGTGTTATGACGTGATTCAGCATTTGTGTCATCTGGCGGACAATGTCGGAAGAAAGAATTTGTTTGGACGTATCGTTTTGGCGGACATAAAGCTGATGACCGTCTTTGGTGGTGATTTCATTGATGGCATGCGGCCAGACGGCGTATCCGCCGTTTGCCAAAACAGTATAGGCTGCAGCCATATCAATAACTTTGACGCCGTTTGTACCCAAAACCATGGACGGTGTCAGGGAAATGTTGGTGCTTATACCCATTTTATGAGCGTTGGCGGCAATATCTTTAAGATATAATTCGCGGGAAAGCGCTGCCGTTGCCACATTAAGCGAATGGGATAAAGCATAGTCCAGCGTAACATTGCCATAGTAACGTTTGCTGTAGTTGGCCGGCTGCCATTTACCGATTGTCAACGGAGCATCGTTCACTATACTGTCCGGTGCAAAACCATATTGCAGCGCCGTGAGATACACAAACGGCTTGAAGGCCGATCCCGGCTGCCGGATTGCCTGAACGGCCCGATTAAACTGGCTGCGGTTATAATCCGTGCCGCCGACCATTGCTTTGACGGCCCCCTGATAATCCATAATTACAACAGCTCCCTCGCTGACATTTTTGCTTTTAGCCTTTTCAAGATGCCGGCGCAGGATTTTTTCGGCGGATTCTTGTAATTTCTGATCAAGCGTTGTCATAACGTTAATGTCAACCGAGCGTTCACCGATATATCCGTTGACTTCATCATAAACATACTGGGCGAAATGTTTGCCGCCGCTGACGCGGTATTGTTGACCGTTGCTGACAGGAAGAGTTTTTGCTGCGGCATATTGTTTATTTGTAATATAGCCGTATTCCAGCATATTATGTAAAACAGCATTGGCGCGTTTTAAGGCATTATCACGTTTCAAAATCGGATTATAACGGTTCGGTGCTTT
The DNA here is from genome assembly GCA_030523245.1 of Pseudomonadota bacterium. Taxonomy (GTDB): domain Bacteria; phylum Pseudomonadota; class Alphaproteobacteria; order RF32; family CAG-239; genus RUG410. The sequence continues at coordinate 4,455 of JAUNIW010000040.1, read as the reverse complement.
GAGCATACCGGCTAAAATTGCGGCTTCACGCAGATTTAAATCATAAACGCTTTTATTGAAGTACCAGTTGGCAGCAGCCTCGGCGCCATAAGTTCCGGAGCCGAAATAAACTCGGTTCAGATAGAGGGCCATAATCTGATTTTTGGTAAGTTTGTTTTCCAGCCAGAAAGCCAAAAGCAGTTCTTGTACCTTACGTTTGATATTTTTGTTGGGAGTCAGAAAGATATTTTTGGCGACCTGCTGTGTAATCGTTGAAGCACCTTGTGCATAACGTCCGCGAAAGATATTTGTTACGATAGCGCGGCCGAATCCCCAGACATCAAAGCCAAAGTGTGAATAGAAACGGTGGTCTTCGGTGGAGATAATGGCATCTGTCAGATTTTTAGGCAGTTTGTCCGGATAGATGACCTCAGCGTAAATATTACCGAATGAGGCGATATCACTGCCGTTTTCCGCCATAATCGTCGTGGAAGGCTGGCGTGTCTGCGCGACGGCTTTGTTTATATCCGGCAGGGTGGCGTAACAATAAAGTACATAAGCACCGATAAATATGCATAAAAGCAAGGCAAGCCACAATCCAAGTACAAACAGACTTTTCCATAAAGAAAAGTTTCCCTTTTTCTTTCTGTTGGTGCGTGTTTTTCTGGGGCCTGATTTTTTAGCCGTCGTATTTTTCTTTTTGGTTTTACGTACGGTATTTTCCAGAACAACCAGTCCTTTTTTCAGGTTGCGGCGTATTTTTGTTTTAACGTTTTGCGGCATATTCTTTCTCGTACAAAATAAAAAAATCCATTAAATAATCATATACAAAATAAGTTAAAGAAGGTTTTATAAACAAAATAAGCCGTGGTTATTTTTAATGCTTGGCGAATATTAAAAAAGATTTTATATTAGGGGCAGGGAGATAAAAATGGCAAAAGTTTGTTTAATTGACGGTTCAGGATATATTTTCAGAGCATTTTATGCGTTACCGGCAATGACGGCGCCGGACGGAACACCGGTAAATGCCGTCTATGGTTTTTTAACAATGTTTATGCGCTTGATAAAGGCCATTCCATGCGATTACTGTGTTGTTTTATTTGATGCGAAACGGAAAAATTTCCGCAACGCTTATTTTGCCGATTATAAGGCTACGCGGGCAGAAATTCCCGAGCTGTTGATACCGCAGTTCGAATTGATTTACAAGACGGTGGAAAAGCTGAATTTACCGTGTATCCTGCAAGAAGGTTATGAAGCGGATGACCTGATTGCAACTTATGCCAGACAGGCCGTAGAAGCCGGACATGATGCGGTGGTTGTTTCGGCTGATAAAGATTTGATGCAGCTTATCCGGCCGCATGTCGAGTTTTATGACGGTATGAAAGATAAGTTTTTTACGCCGGAAGAAGTTAAGGAAAAATTCGGCGTTTATCCGGACAAAGTAGTCGATGTACAGGCTCTTTCCGGTGATAAAATCGACAATATCCCCGGTATTCCGGGAATCGGGCCGAAAACGGCGGCTGAACTCGTAAATATGTTTGGTTCGCTGCAAGGTGTGCTGGATAATGCTGATAAAATTAAACAAAACAAGCGGCGTGAAATTGTGTTGCAAAATAAGGAATCGGCAGAATTATCACTGAAGCTGGTAACCCTGAAAGACGATGTACCGGTCAAACAGCCGCTGGAAGCGTTTAAATGTCAGGCGCCGGATGCCGATACATTGCTCGATTTTGTTTCCGGTCTGGGGTTCAAAAGTATTTTGCCGAAGCTGCAAAAATGGGTGGAAGAACGTTGTTGCGCTTTGGGCGGCATATCACCGAAAATAAAAGCGGAAGAGCCTGTATATTATGCCAAAGTACAAAACCGTGAAGATTTGCAGAATTTATACCGGCAGATTCTGTCAGCGCGGCAGATGAGTTTTCAGGTCTTGCATAACGGTATGGAACCGGAAGCTTTGAGCATCAGTACGGCCAAAAACAGCGCTTATTATCTGCCTATTCCGCAGATTGTCGGCGGTGCGGATTTGTTTTCGCATGAAGAAGTGGCGCAGTTGAGTAATGAAGCGGTGAAGAAGTTTTTACTTTCGGTTTTGGAAAATAAAAATGTTTTGAAAATTGCGCTGGGCTTGAAAAGCCAGTGGCATGATCTGAATAAAATTTGCGGCCGGCAGCTGGATTTGTGGCCGTACGATGACGTGGCTGTTATGTCCTATGATGCGGACAGTTCAATGCATGAGCATACGTTGCCTGTGTTGAGTGAAATGTTTTTGGATAAAAAAATAAACGAACCGAAGCTGAGTCAGAAAGTTAAAAAAATAGACTTTTTCGCACCGGAATATGACGATTATATTTTTAAGGCTGCGGACTTTGTTTTACAGCTGCGGGATATTTTGAAAAATATTTTGTTTCACGAGCATAAAATGTATGTTTATGAAATGTTGGACAGGCGTCTGATACAGGTTTTAATGCAAATGGAAGATGAGGGAATTACCATTGACGAAAGCTGTATGGCCGAGCTCAACGATGAATTTTCGCGGCAGATGAACCGGACGGAGAGCGAAATTTTTGCTTTAGCCGGTACAACATTTAATTTGAGTTCACCGAAGCAAATCGGTGAGGTTTTATTTGACAAGCTTGGTTTCAGCGGGGCTAAAAAAACGGCGGGAACCGGTAATTATAATACCAGTGCCGAAGTCTTGGAGCAGCTGGCCGAAGAACATGAAATAGCTGCAAAAATCTTGGAATGGCGCAGTTATGCCAAACTCAAATCAACCTATACCACGGCTTTGCTGGAAGTGAAAGACAGAAATAATCGTGTGCATACAACCTTTTCCCAAACCGTGGTGAATACGGGGCGTCTGGCTTCCTCTAATCCGAATTTGCAAAATATTCCGAATCGCTCGGAAATCGGTCGTAAAATCCGTGCTTGTTTTGTGGCGCGCAAAGGTTATAAAATTGTGGCAGCAGATTACAGCCAGATGGAGTTGCGTTTATTGGCCTCGGTGGCAGATGTGAAAGCGCTTAAAGAAGCTTTTGCTGCCGGCGTGGATATTCATGCGGCAACCGCAGCGCGGGTATTCGGCCTGAAACCGGAAGAGGTGGACAGAGATCACCGCAGTCGGGCCAAAGCTATCAATTTCGGTATTGTTTACGGTATTTCTCAATTCGGTTTGGCTAAGCAGATTAACACAACGCGTGAAATTGCCAAGCAATACATTGATTCCTATTTTGCCGCCATGCCGGAGGTCAAGGTTTATATGGAAAAAACGATAGAATTTGCCCGTCGGCACGGTTATGTTCTGACCCCGCTGGGGCGTAAATGTGCAGTACTCGGTATCAATGATAAAAATCACCGGATTGTTTCTTTTGCCGAACGGGCGGCAATTAACGCGCCGATTCAGGGCGGAGCTGCCGATATTGTTAAGCTGGCCATGCAAAAAGTTTTTCAGGCTATGCGGAAACATCGGCTGGAAGGTCATCTGCTTTTGCAGGTTCATGACGAGCTTGTGCTTGAAGTCAAAGAAGAACATGCGGCGCAAACAGCTGCGCTCTTGCAGAAAATTATGGAAGAAACAGCAGATACAGCCGTTAAAATGGTGGTGGAAACCGGTATCGGTGCTACTTGGGCCGATGCGCATTAGACAGGTGAAAATTGAACGACTATTAACCTTTCAGTCATAATTTTATTGTATAACAAAGTATATGTTTTGAAAGGGAGAAATCTATGAAAAAAAGTTTATTGATTTTGGCCGGTCTTTTGGCTGCAGTTTCAGCTAATGCCGGAGAATATCGTCCGTATGTCGGTTTGGATTATGTGAATATGACGCCGAATTTACTGGGAAAATATGAAGATATTCATGCCGATAATTTTGATATGGGGAGTTTGACTGCCGGTATTAAATTTGTAGATTATGGTTCAATAGAGCTTTTTGCCGAACGTTCTCTGCAAGAAAAGAAAGTTTATGCTGACAATGTTTCCCGCAGTCGTTTTTATGGTTATGGTGCCGATGTTTTGCTTGACGTTTATAATGGTGCGGATGCCACTATTTTAGGTTCTGTGGGGTACGGGCGTATTTCTTCTAAACTGAAGCATAACGGTCGCACGGATAAAGACACGGCAAATGCTTTGCGTCTGGGTGTCGGTGGTGAAATTAACCCGATGCCGGAATGGGGTGTTCGTGCGATGTATCGTTATTCGTTGGCAGATGGTGACTCGTACAGCAACAGCAAGGAATTTAGTGTGGGGGTTCGCTATTATTTCTAAATTAAAGGAACCTCGGCTAATGGTCTATTACTTTTAACTTTTTGTGCTCGTGTACTATTTTGTACACGTCGCAAAAAAGTTAATGCGTACTAGCCTTATTATCTGAGGTTCTGCGAGTTTGTGCCGGTTGGGCTGTTTTTTATTCATAAATTCAATACCTTATTTTGCCGCAATAAGCGGCTTTTTTTATATTTCTAATCTGTTTTTTCTTTA
>JAUNIW010000039.1 GCA_030523245.1 Pseudomonadota bacterium | reverse complement strand
AATGTTATGTCGGTTTTGTTTTATACAAATCCTATTTTCAGATTACTCGATTTTCTTGTCGGTATGATGCTTGGTTTGTATCTTACCAATAAAAAAATAAAAGGTTCATCTTTATTGCAATTTTTCTCTATTGTCGTTTTATTTATATTTCTCCTTGTCGGTGCCTATGGTAATGTTCCCTGGTTGTATAAATGGGGCTTGTTCGATCTTTTTCCTTGTGCGTTTATATTATTTGCTTTTTATCCGGAAACAGTGCTTTCAAAAAAGATATTTAATCACAAATACTGGAAAACTTTATCATCTGCAAGTATGATTATTTTTCTCAGTCATCAGGAGATTTTAAATGCAATTCGTATGTATATTCCGGAAAAAATAAGTATTTATTTCTACAACTATTTTATGCCGTATAGTATTATAGGTTGTGTTTTTTTTTATCACTATCTTTTCGGTTTTATTGAATAAGTTTTTGGTAAAACCGGCAACAAATTATCTCTTAGCAAAAATAACAAAGATAAAATAATTATTTTATACCTGTTTTTTTGCTGAAAAGGAAAAATAAAGATTGCATTCTGGGATATTTTGTTGCATATTGCTCTTGGTTTTGGGGCTATAGCTCAGCTGGGAGAGCGACAGGTTCGCAATCTGTAGGTCAGGGGTTCGATCCCCCTTAGCTCCACCATTAAAACAAAGAATGGGGTTTATCCCCGTTTTCTTTGTTTTAAAGTGGAATAAATTAAGAATCAACGATTGTAGGTCGTTGGCAGGAGGAACACAAACAACCTCAAAATATTGTTTATTGACGACAGACGAAGGTTCCCCGCCAAGTAAGGAAGCAAAAACACTCCGCAATGAGATAATGGGAATAAGTAATAGAAGCAATGTGAAACATCCCGATTGTACCTCTATTAAAGAAAAAATTGCCTATCAAATCAAGTGGATAGGCAACTTTTCGTTATAATAAATTTTTTTGCTTTTTTTCAATATTTTCTTCCGTTATCGGAATGCATCCATATTTTTTATCCCATGTTAAACAATCATCTCTGCATGTTTTTTGAAGAGGATCATAAATTTTACCCATATCTAAACAAAACAATTGATCATCAAACCACATGAAACATAGTATACCAAATATGATAATGCCGATAACAGTGATTATCAGAAACAAAAAAAGTTTAATATTTTTCATTTATACCTCTAACTCTAAATGATTCACATTAAGTCACCAAATGTCAAATATTTTCTTATTATGCATAATAAAATAATTAGTTTAGTTTTTAATATCTCTATGTTTTTGCTTGTAATTAATTGAAGCAAAATAAAAATTTTAAATTAATATATCTTGCGCGGGTATTTTTTTTAGATATAAAATATATTCACCAAAACAGGGATAAGTATTGCCAGTCCCAAGCATATTACTGTATACAAAAACGGATATTTCAATAGTGGACTGCGCAATGATAAATCCGGTTCCGGTTTACCTGGAATAAGTTGAGGTATCAATGTAAAAAAATATAAAGTTCCTGTTGTATCCTTCAGTTTTGGGTATAATGGGCCTATACTTTCGGGATTAAGAAAATAAACGGCACTTTCCAATATCATTATGATTGATACATAAATTATCCAAAAGGTGCCAGAACTGCCGTAATCACGACATCTTTTTTGAACTAACGCCAGAGTGCAGTAAAAAATTACAGGTCCGGTGATACAAGTCATTATTTTAGTATAGTCGTTTATTATGGTCAATATCAGCCATAATACAGAAGCTGTTACCCAGCCTAAAGACCGATTAAGAGTTCCCTTAAACGAAAAAACAGATGTCATTTTATCATTTCCGAAAAGAAAATCTCGAACCATTAGGTTAAATTCACTAAAAACATTATTGTGGCTTGCCATCATTTTATCCTAAACAATTACTAGGTGTGTAATTTATAACACACACCCAGTAAAAGTCAAGACAGATAATTAAAATTTAAAAAACTTACCAGCCAGAATTTGTGAACTGATATCAATAGCTGTGTTAGCTAATTTGTTGGCTTTTCCTAATCCTGCTTGCTCTGCTTGATTTTGCATTCTATTTTGCTGATTAGTATAGATATTGTCGAGAAGTTTATCAGCAGCTTCACCATATTTTCCAAGAGTTGCTGCATTTAAGCCACGGTTAATTCCAGCCAACATACCTTCTCCAGCTCCAGCCATTCCAGCAACAATAATATCATTCCAGTTCATTTCAGGCATGCCCTGTAATTTATTTAATCTTGAAATCTGTTCGTTCTGAGGCATTATACTTTGTTGCCGTTTTTTCTCTTCGGCACGCCTAAAATTATATTTAAGTTCATCTAATAAAGAAAAATCAGAATGATCAATACCATATTCATCAATTCGAGAGTTTTCGTCAATATTATATAAAGACATATTTTATCCTTTTAAAATATGAAAACCGTACATATGAACTGTACAGTTTTTCTAAGTTAATAAAAAAGAACATAAGTTTTTAACACTTTGTTCCGGTTAATAAAATAAATTGATAGACCAATTCATTCTGACAATTTTTATACATCTTAAGTCACTAAATGTCAAGTATTTTCTTATTATTTATAATATTTTTATTATAAATAATAAGAAAATATATATCTGTTTATATCAAAATATTGAAATAGGATAATACTTTAATTTTCTATTGGTATTTTCAAATAAATTATTCTGCAGGCATAAATCCTGATAAATCTTTGATAACTTCGCCGGCTATAATCAATCCGACAACCGGCGGAACAAATGATGTCGAACCGGGAGTAATTTTTCTGCTGCCGGCCGGAACAGAAGATACTTCTTCATCTTTCTCTGTTTCAAGCGGCTGTATCGGTTTTTCTTTAGAATATACAACTTTCAAATCCCGAATACCGCGTTTGCGTAATTCTTTGCGCATGACATGAGCCAGAGGACAAACGGACGTTTGATAAATATCCGCTACTTCAAAGGCTGCCGGATTTATTTTATTGCCGGCGCCCATTGCCGAGATAATCGGTACTCCGGCTTCTTTGGCATCCAGTACCAAACCGATTTTTCCGGCTACGGTATCAATAGCGTCTACTACATAATCATACTGCCGCAAATCAAAACCATGTTGATTATCCGGTAGATAAAACACCTTATGGCAGGTAACTCTACAGTCCGGATTGATGTCGGCAATTCGTTCGGCAGCAACATCAACTTTGTCGCGGCCGATTGTTTTCAGAGTGGCAAAAATCTGCCGGTTGAGATTGCTCAGACAAACTTTATCGCTGTCAATCAAATCCAGCGCCCCGATACCGGAACGAGCCAAAGCCTCCACCACATAACCGCCAACGCCGCCGATTCCGAAAACGGCAACTCTTGCTTTAGAAAGTTTCTCCAAGGCTTTCTGCCCCAATATAAGTTGTGTTCTGGAAAATTGATTCTGCATTATTGTCCTCTGAAAGTCCGGTATTTTTGCTTGATTATAATCATCCTGACCTGAAACGCAATATATATTATAAAAAAAATCCGCCAAGCCGAGGGCAGGGCGGAAAAAACAAAAAGATAAGCGTTATTTGTGAATTTTATGATTGTTCAGCCATTTAGCCGTTTCGGCGGTAAAATGATTGATAATATCGCTGCGTCCGGAATCCAGAGCGGCAATCTTTGCCATATCATCGGCCGATAATTCAAAATCCCAAATATCAAAGTTTTGCTCTATACGTTCTTTGTGTACAGACTTCGGAATAACCACCACACCGCGGTCGATATTCCAGCGCAGAATGACCTGAGCCGTGCTTTTGTTATATTTCTCGGCTATTTCTGTCAGAACTTCATTATGGAAAATATTTTTCGAACCTTCGGCAAAGGGACCCCAGGCTTCGGGCTGTACACCAAATTCTTTCATATTGGCAATGGCGTCGTTTTGCTGGAAAAACGGATGACATTCCACCTGATTGACCATCGGAACAATTTTAGAATTGATACACAGGTCTGTCAGCCGGTCCGGATAAAAATTGGAAACCCCGATAGCCCGGATTTTACCTTCCTGATAAAGTTCTTCCATGGCGCGCCATGAACCGTAATAGTCGTTGAACGGCTGATGTATCAAATATAAATCCAAATAATCCAATCCGAGTTTATCCAGTGATGTCCGGAAAGCTTTTTGGGTATTTTCATAACCGGCATCCTGAATCCACAGTTTGGTTGTAATAAATAACTCTTCCCGTTTGATACCGCTACGGGCTATCGCTTTGCCAACGGCTTCTTCGTTGAAATAGGCTGCTGCCGTATCAATCAGACGATATCCGGCATCCAGTGCTTCGCTGACGACCTTTTCACATTCGGCAGCATCCGGAACCTGAAATACGCCAAAGCCGAGCAGGGGCATTTCCACACCATTGTTCAATTTTACAAATTTCATATTTATCTCCTTTGAAATCAGGATAATTTATTTAATCTTCAAAATTATTTTTTAAATAAATTATCTTTATTTTAATTTGTCATATTCTTCATCAGATACCGGTTCAAGCCATTCATTAGACGCGCCTTCCGCCGGAACAGCTGCGGCAATATGCGTAAACCAGCTGTCTTTGGCAGCTCCGTGCCAGTGCTTTGTTTCAGGCGGAATATTGACAACATCTCCCGGATGCAGTTCCTGTGCCGGTTTACCCCATTCCTGATACCAGCCGCGGCCCGATGTTACCAATAAAATTTGTCCGCCTTTATGATGTATATGCCAGTTATTGCGGCATTTTGGTTCAAAAGTAACATTTGCTATGGAAACACCGTCTTTGGTTAACGGCTGCAAATAACTCTTGCCTATAAAATACTGTGCATAGGCCGTATTTTCCGTGCCAAAGCCGAAGAGGACATCTTTAGCGGCATTTTCATGAGCAATATCCAGAATCTCGGCAATCTGTTCATCGGTCAGACCGTTATGTTTACCGACTTTGATATGGCTGTTCAGCTGTTGTTCCGTTCCGCTCATCGAAGCCAGCATGGCAATGGTTGCCAGTTCGCGTGTCTGCCAGTCGACATTATCACGGGCAAAAATATCTCCAAACAGATGTGCTTTCAGATATTCATCAACAGCCGGCGCAAATTCATACAGTTTCCCCGATACCGGTGCGCCAATCAGTTTTGTTTGATTTTCTGTTCCGTAATCCAGACTGTTTCCTTTGGGTTTGGCCGATGGAAGGCTGCCCTGTTCATCTTTATTACCACGTTCTTCTTCCAGTGACATTAACGTCGCAAGGGCATTCAGACTGCGGGGAAATCCGCAGTAGGCATAAGCCTGAGTCAGAATTTCTTTATATTCGTTTACGGTTACACCATTGTCCAGACCTTTAGCCAGAGCCTGTTTCAGACCGGCCTGATTTCCACTGGCTGCATAAGATGCTGCCTCGGCAATGGATTTTTGTTTGTTGTTCAACGCATTTTCTGCCATAGCATTTTCTCCTAACAATAACATCGTACCTAAAAGTAATGAGGTCAAAATTTTCATTCGGTTTTCTCCCTAAGGTTATGACTATTTTATAATTTAAAATTATTTTATCCAAATTTACAGGCCTGATATTCTCATATTCTTGCCTGATTCTATCATTTTTTAATTGCGAATAAAAAATACCGGCGTTAGTATAACGGCAAAGGGGGATAATATGACTGAAACAGATGCTAAACGTATGTTATTGATTGAACAGGCTAAAAAACTGTTTAACGGACAACCTGCAATCGTGCAGACAGATATTCCGGGCTTCAGCGCTTCTATGAGAACAGCCCCGACCGTAAATCAGCATTGTTTTTATCAGCCTATGGTTATTTTGGTGCTGCAGGGTAAAAAGAATGTTGTTTTCGGTACGGAGAAAATGACTTATCAGGAAGGGCAGTTTGCCATTGCTTCCGTGGATATTCCGACCATCGGCAGCATTATCGAAGCCAGTCCAGAAAAACCGTTTCTTACACTTATTCTGGAACTGGACAGTTATGTTATAAGCCAGTTATTGAGTGAAGGCGCATATCCGCAGTTTGAAACAGCGCGCCGCGGTTCGGGGGTGGCTGATGCCGATGAAGCTCTGACAGATGCTTTTTTACGCTTGCTTTCCCTGACAGGGCAGCCGGAGCGGCAAAAGGTTATGGCACCGATGATTATTAAAGAAATTCACTATTTACTTTTAACATCTCCTCTCGGCGGCATTCTTTGTTCTGTCAACACCAAAGGTTCCCAAAACAATCAAATAGCCAATGCTATTGCCTGGCTGAAAAATAATTTTCGAGAATCTCTGAATATGGAAGATTTGGCACAGCGATTTAATATGGCAGCTTCATCATTTTACCGTCATTTTAACAAAGTTACGAGCCTGAGTCCGTTACAGTATCAAAAACAGCTGCGTCTGCATGAGGCACGGCGTTTGATGATTTCCGAAAATATCAGTGCCGAAAATGCCGCGTATGAGGTCGGATATGAAAGTGCCAGCCAGTTTAACCGCGAATATAAAAGAATGTTCGGTATGCCGCCAAAAACAAATATCAATCAGATAAAACAGATTTAAACGTAAAAAGGCAAGCATATATAAAAATGTCTTGACTTGGAGTAAACTCTAAGTTTTATGTTAAAGGCAGAATCGGAATTTTGTTATTTTTATAAGGAGATAATTATGCTATTGGAAACGATTAAAGCACCGGCGGATATTAAAAAACTTTCGCAGCCGGAACTGAAACAACTGGCTGCGGAAATCCGTGAGGGGATTTTAAACCGCGACAGTTTAATCGGCGGACATGTCGGCCCTAATCTGGGTATTGTGGAAACAATCATCGCTTTACATTATGTTTTTGATACACCGCATGATAAAATTGTTTATGACGTATCACATCAGTGTTATCCGCACAAGATGCTGACCGGACGCTGGAAAGGCTTTTTTGACACGGCTGAAATTCAAAAAATCTCCGGCTACACCAATCCGGAAGAAAGTGAATATGATAACTTTATTATCGGTCATACTTCTACCTCCGTCAGTCTGGCAACCGGTTTGGCCAAGGCTCGTGATTTACGCGGCGAAACACACAAAGTCATTGCGCTTATCGGAGATGGTTCTCTTTCCGGCGGTGAAGCTTTGGAAGGACTAAGCAATGCCGCTGTTTTAAACAGCAATATTTTGATTATTGTCAATGACAATGAAATGTCAATTGCCGAAAATCACGGCGGAATTTATACCAATCTGCGTTTATTGCGCGAAACAAACGGCAAAGCGGAATGCAATATGTTTAAAGCACTCGGCTTTGATTATCACTATGTGGCAGACGGTAATGTCCAAGAAGATATGATAAAAATTCTGCAGGAACTGAAAGATGTAAAAAAGCCGACTGTTCTGCATATTCATACATTGAAAGGCAAGGGGTATAAACCGGCGGAAGAAAATAAAGAGCGTTGGCATTGGAGTCTTCCTTTTGATTTGAAAACAGGTAATATTACCGTGGATTTGTCCGGAGAAAATTATAATGATATTACCTATAATTTTTTGTACGAACGTCATCTCAAAGATAAAAATCTGGCGATACTGACAGCCGGTACGCCGGGAGCCTTCGGCCTGACAGCAGAACGCCGCGCCTCTTTTGGCGAGAACTATATTGATGTCGGAATTGCCGAAGAACATGCCATAGCCATGTCTTCCGCTATGGCAAAAGGCGGTTGCCGGCCGGTATTTATGGTTTTCAGCAGCTTTTTGCAGAGAACTTACGACCAATTGTCACAAGATTTGGCCATGAATAACAATCCGGCCGTCATTCTGGTATTTAACGGCGGTATTAACGGTATGGATGCCACTCATTTAGGAACATTCGATATTCCGCTGGTTTCCAATATTCCGAATATGGTTTATTTGGCTCCGACCGGTAAAGAAGAATATCTGGCTATGTTAAACTGGGGTTTGAAACAGACGAAGCATCCGGTCGTTATCAGGGTACCGCTTGCTGTTACCAGAGGCGGACAGCCTCAAGAAGACTATAGCGAACTGAATCGTTTTCAGGTTGTCAGAAAAGGTTCTAAAGTTGCTGTTTTGGCTTTGGGAAGTTTCTTTGAACTCGGCGCAAGCGTGGCGGATAAATTGAAAGAGCAGGGAATAGAAGCAACTTTAATCAATCCGCGTTATATAACAGGTCTTGATGAAAAATTACTGACTGAACTTGCTGCCGGTCATCAGGTTGTCATAACATTGGAAAACGGTGCTCTGGCCGGAGGATTCGGTGAAAAAATTGCAGCTTTCTATGGTGCAACTCCCGTAAAAGTCCTCAATTATGGTGCTGCGAAAGAATTCAGCGACCGCGTGCCTTATCCTGAATTGGCACAGCGTTATCGTTTAACACCGGAACAAATTGCGGCAGATGTATCGGCTGTTTTGAAATAACAGACTATATCTGAACAGTTTAGTTCGATAACAACACCGGTTTGGTTATCTTTGACCGGTGTTGTTCTTTTTTTAATGTTAATCTTGAGTTTTTGAAGAAGAACGCGCAGCCCAGAGTCCGGCTTCAAACAAAAGATAAGTCGGAATTGTCAACATAAGCTGGCTGGCTATATCCGGCGGCGTCAGTATACCCGTAATAATCAAAATTCCGGTAAAAATATAAGGCCGCTTGTTTTTTACGGCATCATAAGAAACGATACGGGAACGAATCAATGAATAAGTTATCAAAGGAAACTGAAACATCAACCCGAAGACGACCGATAACCACAAAGCCAGATTCATAATACCGGAAATTCCCCAAACAGCCTTAATTTCGGGAGTGGAAAAACTCAGGCCGAAATTGACCAGCATCGGCAGAATAAAAAACAAACAAAACAAAACGCCGATGATAAATAGACTACTGGAAATCAAGACAATTGATTTAATAAAACGCCGTTCATTTTCATAAAGAGCAGGGAGCAAGAACAGCCAAACCTGCCGCGCAATATAAGGAAAACAAATCAATAAATCAAGCACCAGCGCCGTTTTTATTTGCAAAAGGAAAACTTCCATCGGCATAAAATAATTCAGAGTAACCTGATTATCTCCGATAATATAGCGGATGAGCGTGTCCAGACAATATGGTGCCACGAAAAACAATGGAATAATACCCAGAGCCAAAGCCAAAAGGCTTTTGAGCAGCATTGTGCGCAACGCTTCCAAATGCGTCAGAAAACTTTCTTCCTCAGCGGCCATTATTTATCTTTCTTTTCTTCGTCAGCAGCCGCTTTTTCCACCGAATCTTTCAATTCCTGCGCTTCATTCTGCAACAGTTCTTTTGCTTTTTTGTATTCATATTGTGCTTTACCTAAAGCCTTTGCCAATTCGGGAATACGTTTACCTCCGAATAAAATCAGAACAACGACCAAAATTAAGAGAATTTCACTCAAACCCAAAGACATTTTTTTCTCCTCTGCTTTTTAACTATGTATTTTTTTAACAGCTTCTTCATATAAATTAACTTTATATCTGATTTTCTGCAGATATTTTTCAAACAAGGCTATTTGAGCCAAAACTTTAACTTCCTGCTGTTTGAACATTTCCAGCCGCTGGGGCAGGGTGGAATCTCCTTCGCGAAACCAGTCAATATATTGCTTGATACCCTTGAGCGGCATTCCCGTTTCTTTCAGACACTCAATCATGGATAACCAACCTAAATCATTATCCGAAAACATTCTCAAACCGGAACTGCTTTTGCGGACAAACGGTAATAATCCCTCTTTTTCATAATAACGCAATGTATGAACGGTTAATCCGGTTTTGGCTGCGACCTGTCCAATGGAATAGTACATCTAAAAAATCTCCTCAGAATGAATATTTGTGCAAACAGCACTAAAAAACTCTTGACTTAGAGTAAACTCTAAAGATTAAACTGTCAAGTGTTGAAAACAAATAAAGGAGAAAACATGTCAAGATTACTTATTTTAAGTCTGGTTGTTGTTGCTATTTTTGCCGGATTTTCATTATATCACAAAGCTAAAGCTCAGCCGGCACAGGCAACAGAAACAAATGAAGCAAACACCGGAAAAATTTTGATTGCTTATTATTCATGGTCAGGAAATACCAAGCAGGTAGCCGAAGCCATTCAAAAAGAAATCGGCGGTGATTTGTTTGAAATTCAGACAGTAAAACCATATTCCGAAGACTATCATACCGTAACGGAACAGGCTAAAAAAGAAATCAATGACGGCTATTTGCCGGAATTGAAGGCCAAAGTCGAAAATTTGGAACAATATAATACCGTCTTTATCGGCTCTCCAAATTGGTGGGGAACAATCGCTCCGGCTGTCAGCGCTTTTATTGCCGAAAATAACTTGTCCAGCAAAAGAGTCGTACCGTTTATTACGCACGGAGGCGGCGGAGAACAAAATACCTGCAGTAATATGGAAAAGCAGTGTAAAGGTTGTCTGGTACAAGGAAAATGCTGGGTCGGCTACAGCAGTCGTACCTTTGGTATTTCCGGCTGGCTTGAAGATATCGGTTTGAAAAAATAATATCTGTGATATAAAAAAACAAAAAAAGGCTTCAGTTGAAGCCTTTTTTTGTTTTTCAGGTACGGTCAATCTCCCAAAATACCCTATAGGCATGACGCCCTGTATGGTAACCACGGACATAAACCCGCAGTTTTTCCGGAGAAGTACCATCCGGCGGAAGCTTTTTGGTATAACCTCTTTTGATGTCTTCAGGTGTCAAATAGAAATCCATTCGATAACCTCCGTTTGGATCTGCCGTTGTTTCATAGCTGGAAACCGGATAGGTTTGAGGAGACAGAAACTTTTTGATAACCTTCGTAAAAAAGTAGTACTCAGCGATAGCAATCGTTGTTGTGGCAACAAAAACGCCTGATAAAAACTGTATCATATAATTATAATTTGAATAATAAAACAATATTTGTATTGTAGAACTCATTTGTCATTTTGTCAACCTCTAAAAGATTAAAAATGATAGGTACTCAGAAGAGTAGAGGAAAACTGTTGTCTGAGTTAATTAAATGTGAACAACATCATAGATATCAGCATTTTATTTTGATTGTAAACCCGTACCATTTTAGATTAAAGCCAGTTTGTGTAAAGTTTATAAATTATTTGTTTATGTAAAAATATTCAGGATGTTAACAAATCGTAATTTGCCAGACAAAGTATTTTTATGGATTTTTGATTTGGTTTAGTAGATTGAAGGTTTGATAATGAAAAGTTTAATTTAGGAAAGTAATTAGAGTTTGTCGCATAATCATTCTTATGTATAGTTTATAATAAAGAAAAGCCGGATTCATTTAATTTAAGCTATAATTTTACAGTATGGACGCGTGAATAAGTTGTCTTGTGTAGCGTTGCTGCGGTTGCTCAAATATTTGTTTGGTAAAGCCTTGTTCGACAATTTTACCGTTCTTCATAACCATAATACGATGAGCCAAAGCACGCACGGCATTCATATCGTGAGAAATAAAAATATAAGACAGCTGATATTTATTTTGCAATTTTTTGAACAACTCAATAATCTGGGCCTGAATAGTAACATCCAAAGCTGATGTCGGTTCATCCAATATAATGATTTTTGGGCGGACAATCAAAGCACGCGCCAAAGCAATTCGTTGACGCTGGCCGCCGGAAAATTCATGAGGATATTTATCAAGAATATCTTCATTTA
>JAUNIW010000093.1 GCA_030523245.1 Pseudomonadota bacterium | reverse complement strand
AATATAATATAATAACAATATATTTATATATTATAGATAGAGCAGAAAAAATGTGCATAAAAACGATTGACTTTTATCTGTATATTTAATATAAGCAAAGCAACAAACATTTCAATGTTGAGTTATCTTTTTTTAATAATCATCAAAATTTAAGGTTTATATGCATTTAAAGGAATTAAAAGAAAAATCTCCGACCGAGTTATTGACTCAGGCAGAGGATTTAGGGGTTGAAGACGCATCCTCCATGCGTGTTCAGGATTTGATTTTTGCTATTATGAAAAAATTGGCCGAAGTGGATACGGTTATCTGCGGTGACGGTGTTATCGAGGTTTTACAAGACGGATTTGGTTTTTTGCGTTCGTCAAAATCAAATTATTTGGCCAGTCCCGATGATATATATGTTTCTCCGGCACAAGTTAAAAAATTTGGTTTACGTACGGGTGATTCCGTTGAAGGAGAAATCCGCGCTCCGAAAGATAACGAGCGTTATTTTGCTTTAACAAAAGTTAATACAATAAATTTTGATGATCCTGAAAAGTCAAAACTGCGTGTTAATTTTGATAATTTAACACCGTTGTATCCGACGGAAAAACTTAATTTTGATATTATTTGCGGAGATAAAGACTATACAACCCGCGTTATTGATTTGATTTCCCCGCAGGGTAAAGGCCAACGCGGTTTGATTGTGGCACCGCCGCGTACCGGTAAAACGGTGATGCTGCAAAATATTGCTCATGCCATTTCTTCAAATCATCCGGAAGTTTATCTGATGGTTCTTTTAATTGACGAACGTCCGGAAGAAGTAACGGATATGACACGTTCGGTTAAAGGAGAAGTTATATCCTCAACATTTGATGAACCGGCAATCCGTCATGTTCAGGTTGCTGAAATGTGTATTGAAAAAGCCAAACGTCTGGTCGAAAATAAAAAAGATGTTGTTATTTTGCTTGATTCTATTACGCGTCTGGGAAGAGCATATAATGCTGTTGTTCCTTCTTCCGGTAAGGTGCTGACAGGTGGTGTTGATGCTAATGCGCTGCAACGTCCTAAGCGTCTTTTGGGTGCTGCCCGTAATGTTGAAGAGGGTGGTTCTCTGACAATTATCGCTACAGCTTTGATTGATACCGGTTCGCGTATGGATGAAGTTATTTTTGAGGAATTCAAAGGTACGGGTAATTCAGAGATTATTCTTGACCGTAAATTAACCGATAAGCGTTTATTCCCGACAATTGATATAACACGTTCCGGCACACGTAAGGAAGAACTGCTTGTTGATAAGGCAACTCTTACAAAAATGTGGGTGTTGCGCCGCGTTTTGATGCAAATGGGAATGACGGACGGCATGGAATTTTTATTGGATAAGCTTCGTCAGACGAAAAATAACGAGGACTTTTTTCAAAATATGAATTCTTAAAAGAAAAATACCTTACCTGTTCAGGTAAGGTATTTTTTTAAGTGAGTTTATAAATTTTATGCGGAGACAGGTGTTTTATTATTTCCTCATGTATTATTTTTGAATATATATTTTTCAAAATACTGAAATAATTTTTATCATAATCAGCCAAAACCATAAGAAAGAGCTTATGTATAGCATAACGGGCTTCTTGTTCGTTTTGCGGTTTATCATCTTCGATATTATAATGATTTTTGAATTCGGAAATTATTTCATTATAAATACTTAAGGCTGTTTTTTGGTGTTTGGTTAATTTTTTATAGATAAAATGTATGTAGAAATTTGGTTTAAATTCAATATGTTTTATTTGCGGATATACCAAAAAAAGTTCTTTGACTAATTTTTCTTTTTCATTATATTTTTCATCTATA
>JAUNIW010000005.1:36207-45071 GCA_030523245.1 Pseudomonadota bacterium | reverse complement strand
GGCCATGTGTTTTCTTGACGACCCGACTTCGTCAACAAGCTACAGAGATTGTCAAAAAACTTCAAAACTAGGTCATCTGTATTCATGTCGTGAATACATTTTTGAAGCAGGACAAACCTACACTGTTAATCATGTAGCAATGACTAATAATTCGTATGACGGATTACATTGCAAATAAAGGAGATAAAAAAACAGAAATATAATAATTATAAAAAGAGGTTATCGTTCAGATAACCTCTTTTTATTTTATCGTATATTTCATCTTGTCAGCATATACTTAAAACAGCCCCCTGCCGGCAACCGGCACAGACTCGCAGAACCTCGGATAATGAGGCTGGTACGTATTAACTTTTTTGCGACGTGTACAAAACGGTACAACACAGAAGATTACCCGCAACCGGCACAAACTCGCAGAACCTCGGATAATGAGGCTAGTACGTATTAACTTTTTTGCGACGTGTACAAAATAGTACAACACAGAAGATTACCGGCAACCAGCACAGAATCGCAGAACCTCGGATAATGAGCTTAATGCGCCGCAAGATTTTTTTGATGTGTACAAAGAAGTACATGAGAAAAAATCTTGCCAGCAGAAAGCCATTAGCCGAGGTTCCTTTAATCCTCTAAATCAGCGACAACCTTCGGATCATGCAGCAACCTGTTAATCCGGTCGGCTTCCTCAAATGTGTCATCTACTCTGAAATTGATATCCGGCGTATAACGTAGTTTCAGTTTGGCTGCCACCTGCTTCTTAAATATCCATTTTTCCGCATTCAGCTGCTCTAAAACAATACCCAGATTTTTTCCGTTCAGGGTCATCAGATAAACTGTCGCATATTTCAAATCCGGCGACATAATAACCTGTGTAATCGTAATAAATGCTTCGGCAATTTCCGGACTGCGCACCTCGCCTTTTTCCAGTGCCGTGGCAATCACCTTGCGGATTTCCTGTCCAACCCGCAGTTGCCGCTGTGATAATTCATGAGCCATTTTTAACTCCTTTTACTCAGAGGGTTTTGGCAATCTCTTCGACTTCGTAACACTCAATCGAATCATTAACCTGAATATCGTTATAGTTTTCAAAACTCATACCGCATTCATAACCTTCTTTAACTTCTTTGACATCATCTTTATAACGTTTTAACTGGCCGAGATTACCGTCATGAATAACAACGTTATCACGCAGCAATCTGACTTTTGCACCACGTTTAACCATACCCTCGGTAACCATACAGCCGGCCACTTTGCCCACACCGGTAATATTGAACACGCTGCGGATTTGGGCATAACCCAGAATTTTTTCACGCAATTCAGGCGTCAACATACCTTCAAGAGCTTTCTTAACATCATCTACAACGTTATAAATAATAGAATAATAACGAATATCAATCCCGTCACGATGAGCCATATCACGCGCCTGTGCATTGGCCCGGACATTAAAGCCGATAACAAACGCATCAGAAGCCTTGGCCAGCGTAATGTCGGACTCGGAAATCGGTCCCACCGCCGAATGCAAAATCTGTACCGAAACTTCATCATTGGAAAGCTTTTTCAAAGTCCCTTCCAGCGCTTCGATAGAACCCTGAACATCGGCTTTGATAATAACAGCCAAATGCTTGGATTCTCCGGATTTAATCTTATCCATCATCTGTTCCATAGCCGACTTGGCGCTCTTAACCAGTTTGGCATCACGTTCTTTGCGGATACGATAACCTGTTACCTCTTTGGCCTGATTTTCGTCTTTGACCACAACAAACGTATCTCCGGCCATCGGTGTTCCCTGCAAACCTAAAACTTCTACAGGTGCCGCCGGTGCAGCTTCGGCAACTTTGCGGCCGTTTTCGTTAAACATGGCACGTACACGTCCCCATTCTTTTCCGGCAATCAGAATATCACCGACATGCAGCGTTCCGCGCTGAACCAAAACCGTTGCCACACTGCCGCGGCCTTTTTCCATTTTGGCTTCAATCACGGCACCTTCGCCGGCGCGATTCGGATTGGCTTTCAAATCCAGCATCTCGGCCTGCAGCAAAATAGTGTCGACCAGTTTGTCAATGTTAATACGTTTTTTGGCCGAAACTTCGGCACACAGGCTTTCACCGCCCATTTCTTCCACACCGATACCATATTGCAGCAATTCAGTCTTAACCCGCATCGGGTCAGCTCCCGGCAAATCTATTTTATTGATGGCCACAACAATAGGTACCTCGGCAGCCTGAGCATGGCGGATAGCTTCTACCGTCTGCGGCATGATACCGTCATTAGCGGCAACAACCAATACCACAATATCCGTAACTTTGGCACCACGGGCGCGCATTTCCGAAAAAGCTTCATGCCCCGGTGTATCAATAAACGTAATTTTCTGACCGTTTGCCACTTCAATCTGATAAGCACCGATATGCTGGGTAATACCGCCGGCTTCTTTGGCTGCCACATTTGTTTCCCGCAGCGCATCCAAAAGCGATGTTTTACCATGGTCAACGTGTCCCATAACCGTGACAATCGGCGCACGCGGCTCTAAATCGGATGATGTATCTTCCGGACCGGACAACCCCTCTTCCACGTCACTGTCGGCAACACGTTTGTATTTGTGCCCCATATCTTCAACCACAATCTGAGCCGTATCGGCGTCAATGGCCTGATTGATTGTAGCCATCACACCCAAAGACATCAGACGTTTAATCACGTCAGCACTCTTTTCAGCCATACGGTTTGCCAGCTCCTGTACCGTAATTGTTTCAGGAATAATCACTTCTTTGATGATTTTTTCCTGCGGCGTCTGAACCTGAACCGGTTTCGGCTGTTTTTTCTTGAAGCGGCGGCGCGGCGCACCATAACCGTAATCATCGTCTTCTTCGTTGTTCATATAAGCGTTGACATTGATTTTGTTATTGCGGCGCTGTGGTTCAAAACTGCGTTTTTGGATTTTTTTGCGTTCCTGTTCAAAAGTTTCCTCGCGAGTCAGAGAATGCTTTTCAACCACTGCCGACTTTTTGCCTTTTTTATAATAACCTTCCTCATCGTCTTCATCATCAAAATCTTCTTTGGCTTTTTTCTGACGATGTTCCTGATTTTCGGACTTTGCGCTGCTCTTTTCGGCAGAAGCCTGCTTTTTTGCTTCTTCATCGGCTTTAGCTGCCTGAGCGGCTTTTTTGTTTTCTTCCTCAGCTTTGGCTTTTTCGGCTTCTTCTTTTTCCTGACGGGCTTTAGCACGTTCTTCCTGCAGTTTCATCCGCTGAGCGTTACGGACTTCTTCTTCCTGTTTGCGCTTGGCATCATGTTCCTTTGCCTCGGCAAGAAGTTTCAGCTTCTGAGCCGTTGCCTCATCAATTTCAACTTTTGGTGTTGCCGGCTGCTGCGTCTGATTGATTACTCTTTTTTTGCGCACTTCAACCTGAACCACCTTTTTGCCGTCTGCAGCCTGTGATTTGTTAAAATTCTTCAAAGTGAGGGTCGATTTTCCCGACAATGTTAATTTGCCCTTTGCACTTTCTTCTGTCATCTAGCTATTTCTCCAATTATATATCCAAATATGTCTGATACCGCTTTAACGCCAATCTTGCCGCATCGCTCATCTTGCCTTTTTTTACGGCCAGATAGACTGTGTTTTCTCTGTTCAGTGCCGTACTCAAAGCTGCGGAATCATACAAGGTAAACTTTTCCAAATTTGCGGACAATTCTGCAATTTTCTGCCTGCCGTCAGCACCGGCATCTGCTGCTTCAACCACAAAGGCTGCCCGACCTTTTACAATCAGTTCTTTTACTTTTTCAAATCCTAAAACCAAGTCACCGGCTTTTCGCGCCAAATTCAGCGCATCCAGTCCTTTTTTAGCTAAAATTCCCTCAACAATTTCCGGCATATTTTCGGCATAAACCACCTTTTTATGCAACAGCTTATTGAACGGATTTTTTTCGACCAGACTCAACAATAATTTTTTTGAGTTGGAAACATAAAAGCCGCGGCCGTCAAGCTTTTTATTAAAATCCGGCAGCATTGTCCCGTCTTTCAGCGTTACAAAACGCAGCAGTTCCTCTTTACCGAGAATTTTACCGCTTAGCACGCACTTTCTTGTTTCCAACTCTTTTGTCATTTTCTCAGACCTCTAACAAAATTATTCTTTGTTTTCGTCCTTGAACCAGTGTTCTCTGGCTGACATAATCACTTCATTGGCCTCAACTTCGGACAAAGTATTTTCGCCCAGAATTTCCTGCAATTCATCGGCGGCCAAATCAGCCAAATCATCAATATTCTTCACACCTTTTTCGGCCAGTGTGATAATCATATCCTGATCCAGTCCTTTAACCTGCTTTAAGCTCTCGTCGATTTTCAGCGATTTACTCTTTTCGGCAAATTCGGCATTGCGTTTGGCAATATATTCTTTGGCACGATTTTGCAATTCGGCAGCAACATCTTCGTCAAATCCTTCAATATCAGCCAATTCTTTCAAATCAACCAGTGCAATTTCATCAATGGTCGAAAATCCTTCGGCTACCAACAGGTGAGCAATCATATCGTCCACATCCAGAGCTTCCATAAAGCGCTGCAGGCGAACCTTGTTTTCATTGGCACGGCGGTCATGTTCCTGTTCTTCGGTCAGAACGTCAATATCCGCACCCAACAACTGCGATGCCAGCTTTACATTCTGGCCGCGGCGGCCGATAGCCAGAGAAAACTGCTCTTCCGGAACAACGGCTTCAATACGGTTATTTTCTTCATCCAAAACAACTTTGATAACTTCAGCCGGAGCCAAAGCACTGACAATATATTGCGCTCTGTCTTCGGAATACGGAACAATATCAATCTTTTCGCCCTGCAGTTCCGTTACCACGGCCTGAACACGGATACCGCGCAGTCCGACGCAGGCACCGACCGGATCAATGGTTTTATCGGTTGCCCGAACGGAAATTTTTGCTTTTGATCCCGGATCACGGGCCACACCCATAATCTGGACAATGCCGTCATAAATTTCCGGCACTTCCTGCGTAAACAATTTTGCCATAAATTCCGGACAAGTACGGGACAGGAAAATCTGCGGCCCCTTTACCTCGCGGCGGACATCCAAAACATAAGCACGAACACGGTCGCCGTTTTTGAATTTCTCTCTCGGAATAATTTCATCATGGCGTAAAACGGCTTCTGTTTTACCGATATCCAGAATCACATTACCGAACTCAATCCGTTTAACCGTACCATTGATAATCGTACCGATTTTTTCTTTATATTCTTCAAACTGTTTGTTGCGTTCAGCTTCGCGCACTTTCTGCATAATAACCTGCTTGGCGGTTTGAGCGGCAATACGGCCGAAATCAATCGGCGGCAGCGCATCAATAATAAAATCGCCGACCTTTAAATTTTTGTCATAGCATTTGGCATCTTTCAAAGTCAGCTGAGCCGCTTCGTTTTCAATAATGGCATCATCTGCGACCACTTCACGATAACGAGCCAGAGAAATAGCACCGGTTTTACGGTCAATATTGGCCCGAATGTCATGTTCAAAACCATATTTTGTACGGCCGGCTTTTTGAATTGCAACTTCCATAGCCGCAAAAACATCTTCCCTGTCAATATTCTTCTCTCTGGCAACCGTATCAGCCACTAACACGATTTCAGGTCTCGGCATATTTTCAAAATTTTCCATTTTTTCCTCGTCAAAAAATTAAAGTTCAACAGCTTCATGAGCTGCCAGATATTCTTCCCACAATTCGTCGGTCAGAACCAGTTTTGCTTTTGTCATGGCCGTATAAGGAATAGTGTATTCCGTACCTTCCATATCCATAACAATCTCTTTATCATCGGCGCGCAGCAGCTTGCCTTTGAAACGTTTACGGTTTTCCACCTTTTCGGCAGTCTCCGCTTTAATTTCATAGCCGCAGAAGCGTGCAAAATGCGCCGGTTTGGTCAGCGGACGGTCCAGCCCCGGAGAACTGACCTCCAGCGAATATTTATCTTTTATCGGATCTTTTTCATCCAGCACATCCGAAAGCCGGCGACTGACTTCCGCACAGTCATCCACGGTCAAATCACGCGAATGGTCGGCGACATCAATCATCACCTGCAGAGTCGGATTCGCCTGTCCGATTGTCATAACCCGCACCAGCTCAAAGCCGGCTTTTTCTACGACAGGTTCAATCAAATCCTGTAAATAATGTTTTTGCATGCAAATTTTCCCTTAACAAAAAAGCGGGGCTTTGCAGCTCCACTCTCTTATAATATTTTTTATTGTAACCCATAAATATAACAGATTTTTTTATTTGTAAAGCCTTTTTTTTCTTTTCAACAAAAATCCGCATTTTAAGCTTGCGCCTTTGCCCAAACGGTGTTAAAAGCACAAAATAAATCAAAGGATAAAAATCATGACTGACATTTTACGGCTGGCCGCACAGAACCAACAAACAGCTTATGATATTATTGCCCGAAGCAAAATTATAGACTGCTGGCAGGCCGTCGGGGCAGAAATCAATCTTATCGGCTCACTGAAAACCGGCCTTTTGATGAAACATCGGGATATCGACTTTCATATTTATACCCCGACCCTCGATATTGCCCGAAGTTTTAAAGCTGTTTCCGCTTTGGCTCAAAATCCGCATATCAAAAAAGTTACTTATGACAATCTGCTTAATCTGCCCGACACCTGTCTGGAATGGCATGCATGGTATGAAACAGATGATGGTTCTCTTTGGCAGATAGATATGATACACATGCCCAAAGGTTCCCCTTTTGACGGATATTTTGAAAAAATTGCCGAACGTATTTCGGCTATAATGTCCCCTGCCCAAAAAGAAACCATTCTGCGCCTGAAATACCAAACACCGGACAATCAAAAAATTCCGGGAATTATGTATTATATGGCCGTGCTGAGAGATAACATTACGGAATATGCCGCGTTTGAAAACTGGCTGCAGCAGAATAAAACCGACGGAATTATAAACTGGATACCTTAAGGAGAAGCTGAAAAATGGAACGTAAATGGTCCGAAGTTGAATATCTGCACCAAACCGTTACAAATCCGAATATCATCATTAAAGGCACTAAAAGCTATTACAGCAATGCCTGGGGCGGAAATTTTGAAGACGATGTCGTCCGCTATTTATACGGTGATAAACACAGCCGGAAAAACTGGCAGCCGCAATGGCCGATAGACAGGCTTTACATCGGCAATTATGTCTGTATCGGCGCGGAAACCGTCATCTTGATGGGTGGCAACAACACCCACCGCAATGACTGGTTTTCCAACTATCCTTTTATGGAACACATCGTCGAAAGTTACAAAACCAAAGGCGACACGATAATTGAGGACGGTGTCTGGATTGGTATGCGCAGTATGATAATGCCCGGTGTCCGGCTGGGCGAAGGCTGTATCATTGCCGCCGGCAGCATTGTCACCAAAGACGTCGCGCCGTATACGATTGTCGGCGGCAATCCGGCAGCTTTGATTAAACGCCGTTTTGATGAAAAAACAACGGCAGCCCTGCTTGCGCTGAAAATTTACAGCTTGACGGAAGAACAAATCGAAAAAATCCTGCCGCAGCTCTGCGCCGATAATCTTGAAGCACTGCGCCGCCGGATTTCCGAAATCAAATAACCGCCCTGAAAGACTGATTACAAACTGCAACCCTCTTTTTTGCGGTCTTCGCGTTTGCGCAAAATATCCAAATCACGATCGGTTGCAATCTTATTTAAGATAGTTTTAACCACACAGTCGATCTCTTTGCCTTCACGGTAATCCGCCGCCAGAGCAAAATTAACCCGATTATCTTTCAATAGCTTGACAGCCTTTTCTTTATGGTGGCTGCGCGGTTTATAAACGGCAATAGCCGTACCGTTGTGGTCTTTAACCATTTTCATAGACGGAATATCGGTCAGTCCGTCGCCAAAATAAATAATGCGGCTGAACGGTATACGACGCTTGTCATCAGGCGTATAATCATTTACGGCTTTATCCTCAAACTTTCCCAGTCCTTTATTGATTTTGGAAAGATACTGTACTTTGCCCGAATAATTAACCACCCGCGCCGGCCATATCGGCAGCCCGTTCTCATCATAGGCAAAAGCACAACCATATACATCTTTAAAAAATTTGCGGATGCTGCATCCCTCGATAATTTCCTCATAGCCGGAAGAAATAATATAGTGTTCGATATCCAGTCCCAGCGTTTTGCCATAAGCGTTAATACGTTCAAACCATTCGTTAACACCTTTGAAGAAAACAATAAATTCACCGCAGCAGAACAGATTTTCCCTTGTTAACTGTAAACCTGTTTCCTCGGCCATCTTTTTAAAACAATACATACTGCCCGTAACCTGATCCACCCCGTTTTCCGCCGACCAGGCATTCGCTTTTTTCCAAAAATTTTCAGGTTTCATCCCCAATTCGGGAATAAGAAAATAGTCCTGCATGTAAGTTGTACTCAGCGTTTCATCAAAATCATAAGCAAACGCAACTTTTGTTCTCTTCATCTTTAATCCCTCTTGCATTTTATGAATTTATACGATAAAACAAACTTGTTAAAAAACAATAAAGAGAAAAAGGATTTAAAAAGATGGCTGCAACTTCTATGGACCAACTGGTTTCTTTGTGCAAAAGAAGAGGTTTTATTTTTCAGAATGCCGATATTTACGGTGGAATGCAGGGCGTTTATGATTATGGTCCGCTTGGTGTTGAACTTAAAAACAATTTAAAAGCCGCATGGTGGCGCGCCATGGTTTATGAACGTGATGATGTCGAAGGTCTGGACGCTGCTATTTTAACCAACCGTAAGGTTTTGAAATATTCCGGTCATGAAGATACTTTTTCTGACCCGATGGTTGACTGCAAAAAATGTAAAGGACGTTTCCGTGCTGATCAGATCGGCGGCAAATGCCC